>NZ_JADEVE010000174.1 GCF_016125955.1 Acetomicrobium sp. S15 = DSM 107314
TTCAGCTTCGATCCTAAAGAGCTCGAAGCGCTCATAACTCCTAAGACAAAGATGATAATCATAAATACGCCGCAAAATCCGACGGGAGGCGTGCTGCCGTCCTCGGACCTCGATCTTATTGCGGAACTTGCCGTAAAGCACGACTTGTGGGTAATGGCGGACGAAATATACTGCGCCATCATATTTGACGCGGTCTTTGACAGCATTTTATCCCGCCCCGGCATGAAGGAGCGCACTATACTGGTAGACGGTTTCTCAAAAACCTACGCCATGACGGGGTGGAGGTTGGGCTACGCCGTGGTGAGGGAAGATCTGGTTGCACACTTTTCTAAGCTTCTCACCAACTCGGTATCGTGCACAGCCACATTCACCCAGTGGGCCGGCATAGCAGCCCTCGAAGGACCTCAGGACTGCGTGGAGGAGATGGTGGCGTCGTATAAGAGGCGCAGGGATATGCTCGTAGACGGCCTGAATGAGATACCCGGTTTCAAGTGCTTAAAACCTCAGGGGGCCTTTTACGCCTTCGCAAACGTCACAGGTGCGTGTCGTAACCTTGGCCTTAAGGGCGCTGAAGAACTCCAAGATTATCTTCTCAACGAGGCCGGAGTTGCAGTGTTGGCGCGCACTTGCTTTGGGAATCGCGTACCCGGGGAAACAGAGGAATACGTAAGGTTCTGCTTCGCTACGTCCGAAAGCGCGATAAAGGAAGGCCTTTCGAGGATAAAGAAGGCTGTATCCTAAAGGCTTTGAGGTTCATCGCCCGATCTCAATCGCAAATTCTCCGTTAATAAATAGCCGCGTCGGAGGGGAGTGGATAACCATCTCTCCGACGCGGTTTTCGAGAGTTCCTTGCCCCCCAACTCCACAGAGCCGAAGGCGCACAACGCAAAAGTACCCTTGTAGTTAAGCGTCTCTAAGCTATTTGGCGGAAAGTCAAAGCCTAAAGCCCTTAGGAGGGGAGGATATCCTTTTCCTTGAGTTCCTTTTCGTTTAAAAGCACCAAATAATCCCCTCCCATGGCAAGGGCAAAGAGGTTGTGCTCCGTAGCTACGTTTACGATGGATTGGTCAAGGTTGAAAGAAGCTATGCAGCCAATCGTCTTTTTGTCCTTGAGCTCTGGCAGGAGCTCGCACGCCTTGGGAAGGAGCACATCCTTGAAATATTCCAAATCCTTCCGTCTGCCGTAATTTCCCTTTACATCCACGAGGAAAGCGTAATCGCCGCTCGTGGCTATGGCATCAAATTCCCAGACGTTTTTGTATGCGTCTTTTATCTTCCTCCTGATGGACATATCATCTACGTCCAAGTCGAAGCTCCTCTTTAACAGCAACGGCAAGCCTGGGAGGACAATATCCTCCACGAATGTCCCCATTTTCCTCACCAGGTCTCCCCACTTGCGATTCATCTCATCTTTGAAATCGCGCATCTCATCTTTGAAAACCTTCATCTCATCCTTGAAATCGCGCATTTCCTCAGAGAGCTGAAATATATTGATCTCCGTCTGGCGTGATTGATAAACGAGCTGCATCATTGCCCGCTCGAGCTCGCTCACTCGCTCTTCTACTAACATAACACGCCCTCCTTTGAAAACGCTTAAAGACATACTCGCATTGAATTATACCATCATGTCGAAGAGAAGGCGAGGATAGGGTCGCTCTTACTCAGAAGTCATCTATTTTTTGAGGGCGTTTCTATTATCGCTGCTTGGTGACCGTTGGCAGAGATAAAGGGTTAGAGCCTGTAAATAACGTGCTGATTTGGTTGAAAATGCATATTGACAGAAATTGGTATTCTGGTATTATAATGTGTGTAAATAAGCGTGTATGGAAGGGGAGTATTATGGCAGGATTGATGCAGCTTTCAGAGGCAGCTTCGCTCGCTCTGCATGGAATGGGGCTTTTAGCGGCATCTCGCAGGCGCATGAGCGTGAAAGAGCTCGCCTCGGCTACGGGGGCCTCAGAGGCTCATCTAGCTAAGGTGTTTCAGCGCCTTGGGAAAGAGGGTTATGTCTTTTCCACGAGGGGGCCTCGCGGAGGGTTTGTCCTTGCCAAGCCGCCGGAGGAGATCTCCCTTTTTGATATTTATAGGGCAATAGAGGGTGAACCGTCAAAGGAATATTGCCTTTTGAGGCGCGAAAGTTGTCCTTTTAAGCGCTGTATTTTTGGTTCTATAGTAAGGCGCCTTTCTGAAGATTTTTTGTCATATTTAACCTCAAAAACACTTGCAGATCTTGTGGAACCACAACTGGAGAAGGCGCAGGTCACAGCTTTTGAGGGTGGCTTGCAGTTTAATAAATCAACTTAAGAGACAGGAGGGTTAAAGGATGTTTTGTTACCAGTGTGAGCAGACGGCAAAGGGGACCGGATGCACAACTTTCGGCGTATGCGGTAAGAGTCCTGAGGTTTCAGACCTGCAGGATCTGTTGATCCACATAACCAAGGGGATCTCCATGTATGCCCACAGGGCGCGGGTTCTGGGAGCTAAGGACCCCGAGGTGGACTCCTTTGTCTTAGAGGCGCTATTCACAACGGTCACGAATGTCAACTTCGATGAGGAGCGCATGGAGTGGATGATCCGCAGGGCTGAAAGCATGAGGAAGAAGGCCCGCAATGTGTACGAAGAAGCCTGTAAGAAAGCAGGGAAGACTCCGGAGGCATTGACGGGGCCTGCGACCTTCGAGCTTGGCAGCAACCGCGATGAGCTGATCCGCCAGGGAGAGGGGCTCACGCCAGAGGCGAGGGCCGAAAAATGGGGGGAGCTCATTGGAGGACTTCATGACCTCGTTCTTTTCGGCCTCAAAGGCAGCGCGGCCTATGCCGACCACGCTCAAGTTTTGGGCAAGAAGGACGAAGAGATATATGCTGGTTTCCATGCCTTTCTCGATTTTTTGAGCCGCGAGAACTTTACAGAGGACGAGCTGCTCTCTAAGGCCCTTGAAGTGGGCAAGTTCAACATTAAGGTCATGGAGTTGCTCGATGCCGCCAACACCGGTTCTTACGGCCACCCTGAGCCCACAAGGGTGCGCACGACGCCGGTGGCTGGAAAGGCCATCGTCGTCTCGGGTCATGATTTGCGCGATCTGGACCTGCTTTTAAAACAGACCGAAGGGAAGGGGATAAACGTCTACACCCACGGGGAGATGTTACCCTGCCTCGCCTATCCCGGTCTCAAAAAATACCCTCACCTGGTAGGCAATTACGGAAGCGCATGGCAGAATCAGAGGGAAGAGTTCGATACCTTCCCAGGCGCCATACTCATGACCACAAATTGCATCCAGAAGCCAAAGGATAGTTATAAAGACCGCATCTTTACGACGGGCCTCGTAGCTTGGCCAGGCGTGCACCATATAGGGCCGGATAAGGACTTTTCTCCCGTGATCGAGGCGGCGTTGAAGGCAGAGGGTTTTGCCGAAGATGCGCCTGAACATTACATCACTATAGGTTTTGCCAGAAACGCGGTGCTATCCGCCGCGGACAAGGTGATAGAGTTGGTGAAATCAGGCAAAATCCGCCATTTCTTCCTCATAGGAGGATGCGACGGCGCAAAACCGGGGCGGAATTACTACACGGAGTTCGCCCAGGCGGTGCCAAAAGACTGCGTCATACTAACCCTTGCCTGCGGCAAATATCGCTTCAACAAGCTGCCTTTCGGCGATATCGAGGGAATTCCCAGGCTCTTGGACGCCGGACAGTGTAACGACGCCTATTCTGCCGTGAAAATTGCCCAGGCCCTGGCTGAGGCCTTCGACACGAATATAAATGGTCTGCCGCTTTCCCTCGTGCTCTCCTGGTATGAACAGAAGGCCGTTTGCATCCTACTTTCTCTCATCTATCTGGGGGTGAAAAATATGCGCCTTGGGCCAAGCCTTCCTGCCTTCGTAAAGCCTGCGGTGTTGGATTATCTGAGCAAGGAGTTGGGCTTGAAGCCTATAACCACTCCCAAAGAGGACCTTGCAGCCATATTGGGAGCATAGAATTTAATAGGGCGAGTCTCTCTTTTGGCTCGTCCTATTAGCGGTGATTATAGCCGAACAAAAGGGGTGTTCATCGTGGAAGATGACATCAAGGGGAAGGTTTTTAAGCTCAAAGACCTGGTCGGATTCCAAGAGGAGTCTATCGTGAGCAGAACCATTGTAGATAGGCCTGAAGGGACAATTACGCTGTTCGCTTTCGACGAAGGACAGGCCTTGAGCGAGCACAGTGCTCCCTATGATGCGCTTGTGACGGTCGTAGAAGGAAGGCTCGAGGTCAAGCTCGGCGGCAAGCCCAACGAAATGCACGCCGGCGAGTCCATAATCATGCCGGCCGGCGTGCCCCATGCCCTGCGGGCGTTATCGCAGGCTAAGATGCTCCTTGTGATGGTTCGTGGAAGTTAGCGATACTCCTTGCCTTGCGCCGCGGGGGGTTGTGATATCATTTTAGTTGTCATGTCGTTTGGGCATGGTCGATGACTGACTTTGGGGTGATAAGATGGCAGACGTGAGCGTTTGGTCCCGCATCGTGAGGGAATACGACATCCGCGGCATAGTAGGAGAGGATCTTACCCCTCACGTGGCTTATTGTCTGGGCCTTGGATACGCAGCTTACATAGAAGGGCAGGGCTTCGGCAGGGAGCGCGTTGCCGTAGGACATGACGGGCGCATCTCTTCGCCGTCGCTGGCGTTGGCTTTATCGTGTGGCTTGGCCGACGGCGGGCTGTCGCCTCTTCTATTGGGGATGGTTCCGACCCCAATCGTCTATTACGCCACCCACGTTTTAGACGTGATCGGAGGCATTGCTGTTACGGGAAGCCACAACCCACCCGAGTACAACGGCTTTAAAGTCTGTGTCAGGACGCAAACGCTTTGGGGTGAAAGCTTGAAAGAGATAGGCCAAATGGCTGCATCAGCTATGACAAAACCTTCCATCTCGGGTAGTGAGGCGCTTAAAGATAGGGGTTTTGAGCGCGTGGACGTTATGGGTCGCTACATACAAGACGTCCTATCGCGCGTCGACGCAAAAAGCATCCGTCTTGCCAGCCCAAAAGTCATCATCGACGGCGGCAACGGCGTCGCGGGTCCAGTCGCGAAGAAGGTCCTCGACGGATTGGGTTGTGATGTGAAGGGGCTTTATATAGAGCCTGACGGAAATTTCCCGAACCATCACCCGGATCCGACTATAGAGGAAACGCTGAAGGACCTCAAGAGGGAGGTCGCCGGCTCTGGCGCCGACTTCGGGATCGCCTTCGACGGCGACGGAGACAGGATAGGCGCTGTCGACGAGTCGGGAAACGTCGTATGGGGAGATAAGCTCCTCGTAGTTTATGCTCGCCAGATCCTAAAAGAACATCCAGGTGCGACGATCATAGGCGACGTCAAGTGTTCATCTGTGAGTTTTAAGGCTATAGAGGCTGCCGGAGGCGAGGCGGTCATGTGGAAGGCCGGGCATTCGCTCGTCAAGGCCAAGCTGAGAGAGACGGGAGCTCTAATGGCCGCCGAGATGAGCGGTCATGTATTTTTCGCGGACCGCTATTGGGGTTTTGACGACGCCACATACGCAGCCGCACGGTTGGTGGAGGTTTATTCCAAGGCTAAGCTTGACAGTCCGAAGACGAAGTTTTCAGATCTCTTGGCAGATTTGCCTCGCACTTTCGCTACGCCGGAGGTCCGAATTCCATGGCCCGACGAGGAAAAATTTTCCGTAGTGGAGTGCCTTGCTCAGAAGATAAAGGCGTGGCCCGACGTGAATGAGGTCATCACCATAGACGGCGTGCGGGCTCATCTGAAAGATGGCTGGGTTTTGGTGCGCGCCTCAAACACACAGCCCGCATTGGTCTTGAGGTGCGAGTCTTGTGTCTCCCAGGCGCACCTGGAAGAGTTGAGGAAAAGGCTTGAAGCGCTCTTGGCAGAATTGCAGCCGGCGTGAATCTGGCGCTTTTTAGGGCGAGGGAACGAACTTTAAGGTCAAAAACACGATCTCGGGCACGGAGCCGAGGCGCGTTGGAGGTCCCCAAGTGCCGAATCCGCACGATATGTAATATATAGTATTACCTTTTTGCAATAGCCCCCACGATTTCTCGAAGATGAGTGATGTAATGAAATTAAAAGGGAAGAGCTGACCGTTGTGGGTGTGCCCAGATATCTGCATGGTTACGCCAGCCTCTTCGGCTTCGCTCAGTTTGAGTGGTGTGTGGTCGAGGATAAACGTAGGAAGCGGCGGAACTTCGCGCAGAAGTTCTTTTAGGGGAAGACGGCTATCGCCGAAGGAGCTACCGCGTATGTCGTTTCGGCCGACGAGCAGAATGGCATCGCCAACAACCACCGCCTCGTCGCGCAGTAACCTAACGCCCCCTCGTCTCAGATAATCGGCTACCTCCTCAACGCCGGCGTAATATTCGTGGTTGCCGGTCACGGCATAGACCCCGTAGGGAGCCTCGAGGCGGGAGAATTCTTCGGCCAGTTTCTCCTCTTCGGCTTGATAGACGCTCTCATCTACTATGTCTCCTGCCAGCCAAACCGTGTGCGGTTTTAAGGAATTTACCGTGTCGACCAGCTCTTTTATACGAGAGTTGCGCATGAAGCAACCCACATGTATGTCAGAGATCGCCGCTATGTGCATATCCTCTCTAACAGTGCTGCCTTGGCCTGGCATAGAGAGTTCGATTTTCGTAATCTGGATCCTTCTGGCGTTTAGACCCGCTGCCACTACGAGCGCGATGATCGCTATGCTGCCGATGGCCCAGATCCCTCCCCTTGAAGCCGTCGACAGCGGAGGCATGGCGGCAAAGAGATAGCTCAAAAGCCTGTAGATATCGACAGCCAAACAGAGGAGTATGGCGTAGACCATGAAAGCCAGATAGTAAGAGCCGACCCATATCATGCCCCACGTAAGGGTGTTTTTGACGATATAAGCTTCCAATAACCTGCCGGCCGGGTAGGAAATCGCCGCAAGGGCCCAGAACAGCAACAACAAGAAGGTTCCCGGTGAATTTGCTGCTGCCTTCAGATGGGAGAAGATATAGTAATTTGCCGCAGCGTAAGAAGAAAATGCCGCGAAGAGCAGCGTCACGATGAGCCTCGTCTCCACAAAACCCCTCCCTTTAAAGAGGCCACAAAGACTATTGAATATATACCTGGGCCCCTTTAGATTTACGGCTCATACTAAGTTGGGAATTTATTTCGCCTCTGTTAGGGCAAATTTCTGGGCAGTTTGGCGAACGTGCTGCAGACGACGGTCTGTGGGCGGGTGCGAGTTAAAGCCATTGGGAGAAGTGGTATAGCCGGCCTCCTTCATCTTTTCCAGAGCGCGTACCAATCCCCATGGGTCATAACCGGCTTTAGTGGCGAGCTCGATGCCGTAGTCGTCTGCCTCCACCTCTTGCTCCCTGCTGAAGCCCGCTTCCGCGAGGGCCAAACCGAGTTCCACCGGGTCTATGCCGGAACTCCCCTTGTAGCCTATAGCCTTGAAGATGAGGCTGTAGAACACTCCTCGCCCCACGGTCGAGCCGTAGTGGTTGAGTTTTATGTGGCCTAATTCATGGGCCAAAACGCCGGCGAGCTCATCCTCGCTATCGAGAAGATCCAACATCCCAGTAGTCACGGATACCGAATACGACCCCACAGAGAAGGAGACCCAGGCATTGGGCTCCTTCTGTTTCACGATTCTGATTGGCCCAGGCTTTTCTAAGTTGGCGGCCTTTGTGAGGCGCTGCCACACCTCTGGCACGGCGGAGGCAGGAAGCGCCGCGCAAGCTTCGATCGGCAACAGGAGCAGGAGGAATATCGCCACGACAAGCGACGTTCTCTTGGCTCTCATCTTTGTCACCTCCTGCAAAAACCTGCGTCGAGATCTGGCAGATGCCATACCTCTCCTGATAAATAGGATAATGAATCTGCTGAAAATTTCAAGATAGCTGGAAAAAATTCAGCATTATTACGGGTTTACCATTTCCCCTGTCACTTTAACCCTCATGTTCGGCGTAAGCGTGCCGCAGACTCACATAAAAATACGGTTAGGGAACCTCTGCAGGGGTTCGCGGGTTGCCATAATGACGTATGGCTTCGGTGGCTCGAAAGTAGCGCGAGCATTGCGCTGGTATAGGTGATAAGTCTATAGAAAATGCCAACAAGCTACTTTGCGCCCAAAGGAGGCATTCTCAAAGGGTGGCGAGACATCACATTTGTCAAAGCTTTCGGGGCAGAAAGGCAAAAAAGGACAACTTCCTTCTTTTTTGGGCGCGCCTCGTCGCCGCGCGGCTGCCTCTAACGGTTTGCCGAGGCGTGGCAGGGCGGAGGCGAGCGCTTTCGTGTAAGGGTGTATCGGATTTTCTATGATGGCATTACTGGGTCCTTCCTCGCATGGATTCCCTTGGAAGAGGACCAAGCCCCTCTCGGTTATTGCCTTAGCTAAGAGGAGATCGTGAGTTACGAACAAGAGGGCCATCCCTTTTTTTATTCTTCTCTTTAACACCTCGAGAACATCCCACCTCGTAGAAGCATCCTGCATAGAAGTGGGCTCGTCCGCCAGGAGCAGTTCGGGCTCGAGCACAAGGGCCCTGGCGATGGCCACCCTCTGACGCTGTCCCCCCGAAAGGCCATCGCGGAGGGAACTTTTGAACATATCGCGGTCAATGTTAAGTTCCTCGAGAAGCGAAGTCGCTTTTTCTTTCGCTTCTTTCGTTGAACCGTGGACAAGCTGCCACACTTCAGCCACTGCATCTTCTACGCTCAAAGTGGGTGGCAGAGAGCCGTATGGATCCTGAGCCACATAACCGCAACGACGGCGCGCGCTCCTTCGCTTTGCCGCTTCGACTGAATGGAGGTCAGTGTCAAATAGCAGGGCCTCACCTTCGCTGGGTGCTACCAATCCGAGAAGCGCCCTCAGCAGCGTAGTTTTGCCGCTTCCTGATTCGCCTATTATGGCAAGGCTTCCACCTAAGGGCAGAACGAAATCGATGCCGTGCAGCGCCCACGTTGCCTCTTTCCCTTTGCCGAAGAACACGCGGAGGTTTTTTACGCAAGCGGCGTTCATGGTCCGACCTCCAACTTTTTTAGCGCAGCTATCAGCACTTTTGTGTGGTGGTGCCGTGGGCTCTCTATGAGCTCAAGCGGCTCTCCTTGTTCCACAATTGTGCCGTCGTGCATAACGGCGATCCTGTCGCTCAATCCGGAGGCCAGCGGCAGATCGTGCGTGACAAGGAGAAGCCCCATGTCTCTTTCTATCACCAGGCGAAGCAGGAGTTTTGTGATTTCCGCTTGCACGATTACGTCCAGAGCGGTCGTCGGCTCGTCCGCCAGGAGATAATTCGGATTACAGGCCAAGGCCATCGCTATTGCAGCACGCTGTCTTTGCCCTCCTGAGAGTTGGTGGGGATAGCGGGATGAGAAATTGGCGGGGAGTTCGACTTCTTCCAACAGCGATGCCGCCTTTCTCTTGGCATCAGCCTTGTTGATGCCAAGGTGCACCTCCATGGGTTCCGCTATTTGGGAGCCTATCGTTATGACCGGCGTGAGAGCGTTCATGGAACCCTGGGGCACCAGCGAGATCTTGTGCCAGCGCAGTTTACGGAATTCCTCATCGGATAATCCTAAAGCGTTTTTGTCATCTAAAAAAACTTGCCCGGAGATGCTTGTTCCGTAGGGAAGGAGGCGTAACAGAGCGAGGAGCAGCGTGCTTTTGCCGCTTCCCGATTCCCCCACGACGGAGACAACTTCGCCTCGGCGAACATCCAGGCTCACGCCGCGCAGGGCTTCGACGGATCGCTTTTCTCCATGATAGGCGACGCAAAGGTCTTTTATTGAAATCATAACGCTTTCCTCCTGAGCCGCGGGTCCAGAATTTCCTCGAGGTGCCGGCCGAGGTCTAAAAAGACGAGACACAACCCTGCTATGCCAAATCCGGGAGGCAGGATGAGCCACCATGCGCCACTTGTAAAGGCTCCAAATGAGTGGGCCTCGTGAAGCATTCTTCCCCACGATACGAGCCGCGGGTCGGAGAGCCCCAAAAAAGACAGGCCGGCCTCCGCCAAGACCGCTCCCGGTACTCCCAGAGCGATGTTGGCCAGGAGCAATGGCAGCGCTTCCGGCAAGAGATGGCGCCACAATATATAAGAAGAGGGAGCACCGAGGGCGCGCAGGCCCTCTACGAAGGTAGCCTCTCTCAGGCTTAACGTCATAGATCTCACGGTGCGAGCGGTGGACATCCATGAGAAGGCTGAAAGTATCAAGATGAGGTTGAACAGTCCTTTGCCCCACAATCCGGCCAGCACTATCATGATGGGAAGGGTCGGTATGGATAAGAGCACATCGACCGCCCTCATTATAATGGCGTCGATGATCCCACCGAAGTAACCGCTCGAAAGTCCGAAGGCGAGCCCCAGCGCTGTAGCTATAAACGTGGCCGAAAGCCCTACCAGAAGCGACACCCTGATGCCCAATACGAAGAGGTGAAATACGTCACGCCCTCTCTGGTCTGTTCCCAAAAGCCCCCATCGGTTTCCAGGAACCTGGAGTGTCAATGAAACCTCATTCGGCGGTTCGCTGCTCTCGAGGCGCAATGCGTACTCTCCGGGGGCGGGAAAGAGATGAAGTATGGGGTTTTGAAAGGGAGAAAGCCCAAGTGCGAGCTTGAAAGACACATCCCTGGTGTCGAGATCTATCTGGCTTCCTGCCTTTTTAGAGGCGTCGTAGAGCACTATCGTTTCCTTAGGCGTCTCCCACATGATACGTGCAACCTCGGGCGGCGCCTCGAAGCGTATTGCGCCTTTTAAAGAAAAGCGCAGCGGCGGCTCATATTCCCAAAGGAAACGCCTTTCGAGTTGCTCCTTTGTTATCATCAGGTGCAGACTGGGAGGGGCATCCTTGGCGAGCCAGATCGGCTTTACGAAGGGGGGTGCCACTGCCTCATCCGGTGAGGCCTTGAAGAGGTGCGGTCCGATCGCAGCGAGGATTATGCCGAGCGCCAGGGTCCAAAAGCTCCACCGACGCAATAACCTCATCGCTCCATCTTCCTCTCAATGCCTATACGAGGATCGACGAAGCCGTAGGCGAGGTCGGCCAGGAGGTTAGAGATCACGGTGAGCAACGCCAATAAAAAGAAGGCGGCGCCTGCGGCTGGGTAGTCTTGTCCCGTCACGGATTCGAGCAGAAATCGCCCCACGCCGTGAAGAGAGAAGACTGTCTCTGTTATCACGGCTCCCGATACCACCCCGGGCAGCGACAGGAAAATTATCGTGACTATGGGTGGTAATACGGAGCGAAAGGCGTGACGCCACAAGATCAAGTTTTGTGGCAACCCCTTGGCCCTCGCCAAAAATATAAAATCTTCACCCAAAACCTTCACCATGAGGTTTCTGACGTATAAGGCCCAGGAGCCGAAGCCCAAAATGACGAGTGAAGAAACAGGTAGGGTCATGTGCCAGATGTAGTCGATCATTGCGGGCCAACCTGGAGGCGGCGGAGGGATAGAGATACTTCCCCTCAAAGGAAATATTGGTACGGCAAAGGCGAAAAGCAAGAGCATCACGAGCTGTATAAAAAAGGAGGGAAAGGAAAAGGATATCGCTCCCGCCCAGAGCACCAACCTCTCGACAAGCCCTCCGCGCTTTGCCGCTGCGATCACACCGAGGTATATCCCCAACAGGGCTGAAATGGCCATTGCTGAGCCGAGCAGAATGAGCGTGTTAGGGAGGCGGCTTCTTATTTCATCCCATACAGGCCTCTGACTCAAAAACGAGACGCCGAAGTTAAACGTGAGCATCTGCTTGACGTAGAGCAGAAATTGCTCGCCCATAGGGCGATCCAGGCCGAAGAGGGCAGCCAGCTCCTCCTTGGCCTGGGGAGAAAAGCGAGGGTCGATGATCGCGCTCACCGGGTCTCCCGGGAGTATGCGGAAGAGAAAGAAGTTTAATATCAACACGACGGCGAGGACCAAAAACGATGAGGCGATTCTGCGACCCCAATATGTCTTCAATGTGCTTCACCTCGGCATGAGCCAAAAGAGGTCGTTTCGGACCAGACGGACATACTCGCCTTGTCGGTATTCGCTAAAAGCGAACGGGCCCGTTCCGACCAACATGGTGAGGTTTCTTTTTTGCGGGTGGATCATCCTACTGGGTTGCCATATTTGCCAACTCTCCAATGAGGCGAGCTGCCACGCCGGGAGGATCGGGAGCCCGCCGATCTGGTGGAGGTGCCAATAGCTCGTATTCTTCATCGTGATAGTTATTTCATAGTCGCCCTTGACGACCGCCGTGTCGACGTCGCTCACGGCATCCCAGAAGCGCGGCACGCGGTGTTCTTTCAAGAATGAGATCGTCGCCGCTACGTCTTTGGCTGTAAAGGGCTTGCCGTCCTGCCAGAGCACGTCGTCTCTCAAGAGAAACGATAGGCATGTTACCTGTCCATTGCCTGAGGGAACGGTTTCCACTTTCCATTCCTTAGCGAGCCAGGGTAGATCTTTTAGTGTCTCTGGGTCTGAGGTTAAAAGCGCGTCGTATATAAGGCCCAAGACTTGCCAATCATAGGCGGAGCTCGCGGTGAACGGGTTTAGGTTGCGCGGTTCTTCCGGCAAGCACCAATAGAAAGGACGCATCTTTCCCTCTGGCTCCATGGCAAGCAGGCTCCAAAGGTTGTCAGCCGTAGCAATTTGGGTGGTTACGGCCCCTTTCCATTCTTTGCGCAAAGCCGTAACGAAGTAGCGTGAGTAGATGGGAACCATTGGGACTTTCTCCAGCAGAAGCTCTTGGGCGCGCCTGGCAGCGGACCTGGCATCTTCTTCGTCTGGAGCCCATCGCAACGCCTCAAGGGCGGCGTCTAACTCGTCGTCATGGATGCCGCAGATATTATAGCCGCCTTTTACATCCATAGAGGAATGAAAGAAGGCGTAAAGGCTATCAGGGTCGCGAGACAGTTGCCACGCTAATACATATGAGTCAAAGGTATGCTCGTCGAGTCTGGCTATGAGTGTGGAAAAATCCACGGGCTCTACCTCTATGGGCAAACCCAACTCCCTCAACGAGGCGGCGACTCGCTGTGCCAGCTCGGCCGTCGTGGGAGCCACCTGGGCCGTGGGGGAGAGGATCCTCATGGGTTTAAGCGGCAAATCTTCGCCCGGGGGAACTAGGAGGCCATTGCTGTATCGCCATCCCGCTTCCTGCAAAGTCCTGCGGGCACCTTCCAAATCATAGGGCGGCGTTTCGAGATCTCCGGCGCAGTAAGGTGAAGCTGGCGGCAAAAACGTGGAGAGAGGCGCGGAGTAACCGGAAAATATGTCTCTGACGAATTGATTTCTGGGAATGGCCTGCCATATCGCCCGGCGCAGTTCAACTTTGTTCCAGGGGGCCTTCCTGATGTTGAAGCCTAAGAAGAAGGCGTGAAAGCCTTGAGCGAGAGAAAGAGAAAGCTCTTTGTTGGAGGCGAGGCGTTCGATGTCGACGGGGCGCGTGATGTCTGAAAGCAAGTCTACCTGCCCCTTTTCCAGCGCCAGCAGTTGAGCGTCTGGGTCTCTTATGATGACCAAATATAGCTCTTCTATCTTTGGCCCGCGGATCGCGCTTACGTCCACCCCGCATGCTGCCGTCACAAAAATCGCAATGCTGCATACCACAAGGGCGACGCTTTTTAGAAACCGCTTGGCGAACATATGGTTCCTCTCCCTCTTGAAGGTCATGTCATTTGAAGACAGCCTTTATATAATAGCAAACGTATAGGCTATAGGCTCAACTCTTTCTCTCAAGCATTTTTGGCTCTAAGTCTTCATTGGAAAGCGCTGACATTATTCGACGACGCATGGGCGTAAAGCACGACGAGGTGACGCGCGTGGAACGCAAAGTCGTATGCACCAAATTCTGGCAGATTGTGGAGATCTTGAAAAGCCTCGATGCGCATGAAGGCGTGTGCATAATCCCTATAGGCGCTCAAGGGTCCGGTAAGAGCACACTTGGGCGGAGGCTCAAAGTCGCCTTGGGCGATGTCGATGTGATATCGCCCGATGCCATACGTATGAGGCTGTATAAGAAAGCCCATCCCGAAGAAGAGCGGGTTGACTACGGAAAAGTCTGGAATTGGCTGACTGAGACGAACAAACACGAACTGGTGAGGAAGATAGCCAAGGAGAGGTTCGCAAAGAATGTCGCCCGCTTCGTATATATAGATCAAATGAACCTGACGCGCAGAGGCCGTCGCCCCTTCCTTTTGACCGACAGACTCAAGGTTGCCATATACTTTCATCTCGATGAAGAGACCTTGCTCGAGCGGCACAGGCGGCGTTCTGACAAAGCAGCTCATATACCGGAGGCGGCCGTTTTAGTCAATCACAGGAAGGCGGAAGAACCGACAGAAGAGGAAGGCTTTGACCTCATCATCAATTATTACGTGGACGAGCACAAAAGGCCTCATCTCTCGAAGTGTTATACTGTCAAAAAGGGGGTGTCAGGCGTGCAAAGGTCTATTGAGATTCTGGAGTTCGCCATGAAGATGGAACTTGAGGCCAGAGACTTCTACAGAGAGAGCGGAGATAGGGTGGCGAGAGACGATGTGAAGCGCCTCCTCTCCCGCTTGGCAAAATGGGAGGAATCTCACCATCGCTTCTTAAAAGAACAGAGAGATCGCCTAAAAAGCGGCGCAGGGTGGGATGCCAGTGCCATTCTTTTGGACGTGAGTGAGGCCCGAGATATCTTAGAGCGGCCGTGGAAGGGTAGGGGAGTCGAACCGCCTCTGAGCGAGGAGGCCTCGGATTTCAGCGTAATCCGCATGGCTTTGGGGATGGAGACCGACTTTCGAAATTTCTATCTGAAAGCGGCTGCCAACACCGATGATCCGGATGGTAAAGCGGTCTTGGCGAAACTCGCCGATTGGGAGGGCGAACATCAAAAGATCATTGACGAGCAATATCGCCAGTTGCACCAAGATTTTATGGCTCAGATGGGCTTCGCTCCATTCTAACGCAGGGATCAGGCCTTTGCTTTTTGCATTTTCGTGCTGAAGTTGATCCTCTTGGCCCGAATGGCGTTTTTTGGCTAAAATAGATTCCGTCGCGCTGCCGATGCGGATCAAACCTCATTTATCAAACATCTTGGAGGGGGGAAATCCTGTGAACCTCAAGGGATTGAAAGACAAGGCACGGCGTTTGCTCGTGGAGTTTAAAGGTGAAAACTATGCCTTTGGGCTCGGCGTATTAAAAATGGCTGGGGAATTCGGTGCATCCTTCGGCAAAAGCGCCCTTGTGATATCAAATGCGACACATATTGAGTCTGTGGCTAGCGTGGTAGTTGAGTCCCTGCAGGCTCGAGGAGTGGCTTTGGCCGGCGGGCGGATATGGCTTGGAGCCAGGCCTAATGCGCCGAGGGAGGATGTCTACCGGATGGAGAGCTACATCCTTCACTTTAAGCCCGATTGTATTATTCCTATAGGCGGGGGAAGCACCATAGACGCGGCTAAGGCTGCAGATGTCTTGGCAGCCTTGGGCGGGTATGAACCCGATATAGACGCTTATTTCGGCACCGGCTTGGTTACGAAGGCCTTAAAAGAGACAGGTAAAAACCTTGTGCCTATAGTTGCAGTGCAGACCTCCGCCAGCTCCGGAGCACATCTTACCAAGTATTCCAACGTGACCGACCCCACAGCCGGACAAAAGAAGCTCATAGTGGACGATGCCATCGTTCCGCCCAAAGCGGTCTTCGATTATGAAGTGACTGCTTCTATGCCGCTGGGCGTTACTGTGGACGGGATCATGGATGCCATCTCGCACTGCCTCGAGGTCTTCTACGGCGCTTCTGGCGAGACTTTCGACAAAGTTGCAGAGGTGACTCTAACGGGCATAGAACTCGCCGTGGGCTATGCGAAAAAGGTCTTGTCAGCGCCTCGAGATTTGGAAGTTAGAGAAGGATTAGGCTTGGCCACTGACTTGGGCGGCTATGCCATAATGATAGGCGGCACTAATGGCGCTCACCTGACCAGCTTTTCCTTGGTGGATGTAACAAGTCATGGCCGTGCGTGCGGCCTTATGAACCCGTACTATACAGTCTTCTTCGCACCGGTGATAGAAAGGCAGTTAAAACTGCTCGGAGAGATCTTTAAGAGAGCAGGCTATATAGGCGAAGATTTGGAGGCGCTGCGAGGTAGAGAGTTAGGCGTTGCAGTAGCCAAGGGAATGGTGGCCTTTGCTCAAGATATAGGTGCGCCCACAAAACTCACGGACCTGCCGGGCTTTTCCGATGAGCACATAAAGCGTGCCTTGGAAGCGGCTAAAGATCCGCAACTTGAGATGAAACTTAAAAACATGCCGGTGCCGCTTTCTGCCGGTCTGGTTGACGAATATATGGCTCCGATTTTGGAAGCCGCTAAGGTCGGTGATTTTGCCTTAATCAAAAACATGTGACAAAAAGGAGGGTGCACAGAGCGTTGCGCCGCCGACCTTAACTTTAAGGGCAACGAGAAGGAGGCTCGTTTATGGGAAGCTTGGTTCAAGTGTTAACTGTTGGATTTCCGGCCACATTTCAGCCGCTTACATTCTTACTTCTTGTCCTAGGGGTTTTTTGGGGGATGATCTTCGGCGCCATACCCGGTCTGACGGCGGCTATGGGTGTGGCTTTAGCTATCCCCTTCACATTTTTTATGAGCGCTGTGGATGGTTTGACCCTCCTTACAGGCATATGGGTAGGTGGCGTCTCCGGTGGGTTTATATCTGCCTGCCTTCTCAACATGCCTGGCACTCCCTCGTCTATCACAACCTGCTTCGATGGTTATCCTATGAGTCGAAAGGGGAAGTCCGGCCAAGCTTTGGGCATTGCCCTTACTTCGTCAGTTATCGGTGGCTTGCTTGGAGTCTTGGTTCTCATGACACTTGCGCCGTTCATTGCCCGTCAGGCTCTGAAGTTTGGGCCCTTTGAGTATTTTTCCCTGGGCGTTTTGGCCTTTGTGGCCGTAAGCAGCATGTTGGGCGGAAGCATCTGGAGAAATTTGGCTGGCTTGGCTGTGGGGCTTGCCATCAGCTCGATCGGTGCCGATCCCATAAGTGGCATACCTCGTCTGTGCTTTGGCATCAGCGAACTCCAAGGCGGGATAGCACTTCTTCCTTTGTTGGTTGGGCTCTTTTGCGTTTCTGAGATCATCGAGGATATTGGAGCGGAGATGGAGGCCATCGTTCCTCCGGAGGCGCGGAAGGTGAAGTTCAGAGAACTCCTGCCGCCACTTGAAGTCTTTAAGGACAACTTCGCCAATCTCATCAGGTCCTTTATAATAGGGCTTACAATAGGTATTTTCCCTGGTATTGGGGGAGCCACATCAAATGTCATCGCCTACGGCATGGCGAAGTCCAGTTCCAAGCATCCAGAGAAATTTGGCACCGGCATACCAGACGGCCTGATAGCGAGCGAAGCGGCCAATAATGCCTCCATTGGAGGAGCATTTATACCACTCGTAGCTCTGGGGATCCCCGGGGATGCGGTTACGGCGATTCTGTTGGGAGGTTTTATGATCCACGGCATTAACCCCGGTCCGTTGCTGTTCAGATATAGCGCGGATCTTGTATATGCCGTATTTTCGGCGCAATTCTGGGCAAACGTCGTGATGTTCGCGATGGGGCTATTTTTGATCAAGCTCTTTATATATTCACTGAGCTTCCCCAAAAGGTTTCTCTTGCCCATCATAGCGGTGTCCTGTATACTTGGAGCGTTTGCGCTCAATAATAGATTGTTCGACATATGGGTTCTGGTATTTTTTGGGATCTTCGGCTACGCTTGGAATAAAATGGGATTTTCGCTGGTGCCAGTGTTGGTGGCATTCGTCCTTGGGCCTGTGGTGGAGGCCAACTTAAGGCAAGGTTTGACCGAAAGTGCGGGGAGTTTCCTTCCCATATTTACGCGCCCGATTTCCTTGGGCCTTCTCATTGCAGCCGTGGCGCTCTTTTTGTTGGGCAGGTATCTTCAAATAATTATGAAACGGCGTAGAGTTAGCGGAATATAGTTTATTGACATTTTTGCAAACTTGTATATAATATAACGTATGATGGATTAGCTATAAAAAGCAGATAATAAATCTAAAAGAGGGGGGATTTAGAATGGTTAAAAGATTTTGTTCACTGTTCCTCTTAAGTATAACGCTGGTCCTTCTGACGAGCTTTGCCTTTGCTGCAGAATATCCTGCTCAGCCTATCAAGGTGGTGGTTCCTTATGCGGCAGGCGGGACGAGCGACATCCAGACGAGGATCATGTCTAAGTACATCAAGGAATATTTGGGCCAGGATTTTGTAATAGTAAACATAAGCGGTGCCGGTGGAGGTATAGGCAACAGGGAGGTTTTAAATGCTGCCCCTGACGGGTACACCGTCCTCTTCCAACATCAATCGATGTTTTCCAACTATCTCACCGGCGTTTCTGACTTTACTTACAATGATTTTGCGCCCGTTTGCCTCGCCATAAGAACTAATCGCATATTTGTTACCAGACCTGATGCTCCATGGAATAACCTCAAAGATGTCGTGGAAGACGCGAAGAAGCGCCCCGGTCAGATAAGGCTCGGCGCAGAAATCGGAGCCACCAGTCACTTTCAGGTTATGCCGCTTCAGATAATGACGAATAATGCCTTCGTCCTCACCGCCAGCAAGGGTGGCGATATGGACAGGATTACGAAGATAATGGGCAGCCATATGGATCTTAGCGTTGTGGCTCTCTCCTCAGTGGTTTCGTATCTGAAGTCCGGGGAGTTGAAGGCGTTAGCCGTAACGTCCGCGGAAAGAGATCCCTTCCTGCCAGATGTGCCGACCGCGAAAGAGCTTGGCATAGATGCGGTCTTTATGCAGGATACAGGCTTTTACATGCCGCCCAAGACCCCAGAAAACATAGTGGCTGTTTTCTCCAAGGCGATAGGCGAGATGTCTAAGAATGAGGCTTACGTCAAGGAGATCGAGGAAAAGACTTTCTCTCAAGTTAGGTATATGGACACAGAAGAATTCGTGAAATTCCTGGAAGAGGACTTCAAATATTGGAGCAGGCTCGCGAAAGAGGCCGGATTCGAACCTGCCAAGAAATAGCTTTAAATCGACGAGTTGGGTTTAACTAAGTACGAAGATAAAGCCAGGGCTGTGTGAACAGCCCTGGCTTTATGAAGAACTGGAGGTATACGGCGATGAGCGCATCTGTTCTACAAGGATTGGGCCTGTGCGCTGTGGGCATTTGGCTCTTTATCGAATCTTTGTCCATTCGAAGTTTAGGGTATGATGCTCTTGATGCGCCTTTCTTCCCCAAACTCAGCGCTGTTTTGTTGATAATTTTTGGAGCGGCTATAGCGCTTAGCGCTGCGCTCAAGAAGGAAACAAAGCTTCAAAAAGAGAGGAATAGGCGAAGTTATACCAAAGTAATACTGTATATGTGTATGCTTATAGCATATGCTATTGCGGTTAAATCCTTGGGTTTTGTAGTAACTACAATTTTCTTTATATTTATAAGTTATTTAATGATGGCAAAAAAAATATCTCTTAAAGAAATAATTTACAGTATAACCTTTGCTTGCGCCACCACTTTTGCATTCTGGTATATATTTGAAAAAGGCTTAAAGGTGATACTGCCGTAAGCGTCTAAGGCAAAAATCAAGACGAAGGAGGTTTTGAACTTGACTTCCACAGAAAAACCGACAATAGGCTTTATAGGGCTGGGGATAATGGGACGACCCATGAGCAAGAATTTGCTCTCCGCCGGCTATCCGCTGGTCGTATATACCAGGACCAAGAGCAAAATTGAAGATATGGAGAGGTTGGGCGCCAGGGGGGCAACCTCCCCCAAAGGTGTTGCCAGTCAAAGCGACGTAGTTATAACGATGCTTCCTGACTCGCCTGAGGTTGAGGAAGTAATTTTAGGTGAAAATGGCGTTATTGATGGCGTAAAGCCTGGGACCGTGGTCATCGACATGAGTTCGATTGACCCCGTCGTTACGCGCAAAATTGGTGCTGCCCTTGCCCAAAAAGAGGCGAAGATGCTCGATGCCCCCGTGAGCGGCGGCGAGAGCGGAGCTATAAAAGGAGAGCTTGCCATCATGGTGGGCGGCGATAAAGAGATCTTCGAGCAGTGTTTGCCCATACTCCAAGCCATGGGGCGCACCATCACTTATATGGGAAAATTGGGCAGCGGCCAGACTACGAAGTTGGTAAACCAGATCATAGTTGGGATAAACATAGCTGCCCTATCCGAAGCATTTGCTTTTGGAGCTAAGGCTGGATTGTCTGCAGAAGACATACATAGGGCGATCAGCGGAGGTATGGCCGGGAGCAGAGTTATGGAGATGATGGTGCCGCGCTTCATAAAGAGGGACTTTAAGCCCGGCTTTAAACTGGATCTCCACATTAAGGACTTAAAAAATGCCATTAACGCTGGAATGGCATTGAAATCTCCTCTTCCTCTGGCTTCTTTTGTCGAGCAGGCCATGATCTCTCTCTCTGCGGAAGGCAAGGGGGAGTCCGATCACGGTTGTCTTGTTGAACTGTGGGAGGAACTTTCTGGAGCAGAAGTTAGATAGAGGTTAGATGAGACATTAAAATAACATCAATACAAAGGTCAAACCCAATCCGCTTTTCTGTCTGTAAGGAAATCGAAGGAGGAATAGTTATGACGTTTGCCCCTCGCGGCATATTGCCTGCCATGGTTACCCCCTTGAACGATAGGGAAGAGGTCAACGAAAAAGCTCTGAGGAGCCTCGTGGACTTCCTGGTCGATAACGGAGTTCACGGAATATTCGTGGTGGGCAGCCAAGGTGAAGCTTATGCCCTATCACGGGACGAGAAGAAAAAAGTGATGGAAACGGCAGTGGAGCAAGCAGCCGAACGTGTGCCTGTATATGCCGGCACGGGCGCCGTAACCACCCGCGAGGCCGTCGAGCTTACTCGGATGGCCGAAGGGATCGGCGTGGATGCCGTTTCCGTCATCACTCCCTATTTCCTGTCTCCATCTCAAGAAGAGCTTTACGAGTACTATAAGATTATAGCGAACTCAACGAGTCTTCCGATATTGCTCTATAATAACCCGGGCAAGACCGGAGGGGTGAGCATCTCCGTAGGCCTTGCAGAACGCCTTTCTCAAATCGAAAACATCGTAGGCATCAAAGATAGCAGCGGCGACATGACGCTCACCGGCGAATACATCAGGAAGACCAGAGATAAGGGTTTCAGTGTCCTCGCCGGCAGGGATACACTTATACTCTCTACGCTGCTTTACGGCGGGAGCGGAGCCATATCAGCCACGGCCAACGTGGCGCCTAAAATTGCAGTAGATATCTATGAGCATTTTGTAAAGGGCGACATTGAAAAGGCCAGAGAGGCGCAATTTGCCCTCGCCCCGCTGCGTGTGGCCTTTGAACTGGGAACATTTCCCGTGGTAATAAAAGAGGCGCTCAAAATCATAGGCATAGATGCAGGACCGGCCAAAAGCCCTGTTAAAGACTTATCAGATGCGAAGAGGCAAGAATTAAAGGAAATCCTCAAGGGAATGGGGCTTTTGTGACGCCCGCTATGTTGTCTCAAGGAGAGCCGAAAAGCGTAAGAGATTTCCGAGGTCAATAAAACATATAAAAAGAGGGAGAGTGGGCTAAGATGAACGGAAAGCCGAAAGTCTTGATAACAAATCGCATTCCTGAGGAAGGTATGCGCATAGCGGAGGAACATTGTGAAGTTAAGGTATTCGACTACGAAGGGGCGCTCCCAAGAGAGGTGCTTTTAAGGGAGGTCAAAGGGATAGACGGTATTATTTCCCTCCTAACTGATAAAATCGACGCTGAGGTAATGGATGCCGCAGGCCCTCAGCTTAAGGTTGTGGCTAATTACGCCGTCGGTTTCGACAATATCGATGTGGAAGAAGCTACAGGGCGCGGCATCATGGTTACCAACACTCCCGGCGTCCTCACCGACACAACTGCTGACTTGGCATGGGCGCTGCTTTTGGCTGCAGCGCGCAGAATAGTCGAAGGGGACAAATTTGTACGCCAAGGGAAATACAAAGCCTGGAAACCGATGCTCCTTTTGGGCACTGATGTCCATCATGCGACGCTCGGTGTCGTCGGTTTTGGCAGGGTAGGCAGGGCCGTGGCGCGCAGGGCGACGGGCTTCGATATGAGGGTCATTTACTATGACGTGCAGAGGGTGTCCGAGGAGTTGGAGAGAGAATTTAACGCTGAGTACAAGCCGTTGGATCAACTCCTTCAAGAGGCAGATTTTATATCAATTCATCTCCCTCTCACGAAAGAAACTCGCCATCTGATCAGCGAACGAGAGCTGAAAATGATGAAGAAAGAGGCGTATCTCGTTAACTCTGCCAGGGGCCCCATCGTAGATGAGAAGGCCCTGGCTAAGGCTTTGAAGGAGGGGTGGATCAGAGGCGCAGGCCTGGATGTTTTCGAGCACGAACCGCAGGTTGAACCGGAGCTGTTAGAGCTTGATAACGTAGTTTTAGCCCCTCACCTTGGTTCCGCCTCTTACGCTACACGGGCCAAGATGGCTACAATGGCTGCCGATAATTTGGTCAAAGCCCTCAAAGGCGAGACGCCGCCTAACCTCGTGAATCCGGAAGTAGTGAAAAAGTGAGGCGTTAGACTATGAAGAATCCGAGGGAAGATGCGCTTGAGATAGCCAGGAAGGCAATAGACGCGGTATTGCCGGAGAACGCGCTGAAGCGGGCACTGGAGGGGCGCTTATTCCCCGGTAAAGTCGTCCTCGTGGCCATAGGAAAAGCGGCATGGCGCATGGCAAAGGCCGCTTCTGATGTGCTTGGTGATCGCATTCTTCGCGGCGTCGTAATAACCAAGTATGGTCACAGTCAGGGGCCGATAGGAAATTTTGAAATTTACGAAGCTGGGCATCCGATCCCGGACGAAAATACGGTCATAGCCACCGAAGCGGCTCTTCGGGCCACAGCCGGCCTTTCGCGCGATGACGTAGTGCTCTTTTTGGTTTCGGGCGGCGGCTCGGCCCTTTTTGAGAAACCGAAAGGCGGTGTTTCTCTTAAAAGCATCATGGACGTCACAGATCAACTCTTGCGTTCTGGAGCCAACATCGTCGAGATCAATGCCATCAGGAAGAGGCTTTCTGCCGTCAAGGGAGGGCAATTCGCCCAAAACCTCCATCCTGCCAAAGTCTATGCGGTTGTCCTCTCCGATGTTTTGGGCGATCGCTTAGACAGCATAGCTTCCGGTCCGGCATATCCAGACAGCACTACGTCCGAAGAGGCGCTACGCATCGTCCAAAAGTACGGGCTGAAGTTGGATCCCGAGCTTTTGAAACTGTTAGAGGAAGAGACGCCCAAATCGTTATCCAACGTGGAGACGGTAGTCATAGGGAGCGTCAAGGTGATGTGCGAAGAGGCGGCTAAAACGGCATCCGAGCTGGGATACGATACTGAAATCCTGACTACGACTCTGGATTGCGAGGCCAGAGAGGCCGGCCTATTCCTGGCAGCCATAGCTCGCGAGGAGAAGGGGTATGATAGACCATTGCTGCGCCCGTGCGCGTTGATCCTCGGCGGGGAAACGGTGGTTCACGTTCGCGGCCGAGGGTTGGGTGGCAGAAATCAAGAGCTCGCTCTTTCGGCGGCCACAGGTATCCATGGGCTTGAAGGCGTAGCAGTGCTTTCGGTCGGTTCCGACGGGACCGACGGACCTACAGATGCCGCCGGCGGCATTGTAGACGGATCTACGATAACAAAGCTAAAAGAAGCTGGTCGCGACCCGGAAGAAGCGCTAAAAGACAACGACTCTTATCATGCCCTCGAGGCATGCGGCAGCTTAGTAAAGACGGGACCCACGGGGACTAATGTGAATGATTTGACCATCCTGGTATGTCAGTAAAGGTTTGAATAGGGGTGATGTGAAATGAATGAAGTTCTCGATGTCATCAAGCGCAGAAGGAGCATCCGCAAGTATTTGCCGGATCAGATCAAGGATGAAGAGCTGAATATGATATTGGAGGCGGCAATCTTTGCCCCGAGCGGTCATAACGAGCAGCCGTGGCACTTTCTGGTCATCCAGAATAAAGAACTCATCGACCGTATGAGCGAGAAGGCAAAAGAGGCAATGATGCGTTCGGATATAGACTGGATTGTCAAGATAGGGCAAAATACGCGCCGTCACATCTTTCATAACGCCCCTACAGTAATAGTGGTTTCTGGCCGCAAGGGCTCGTATTCCGCTTTAGTGGACTGCTCTGCCGCCACGCAAAACATGCTTTTGGCTGCCGAGAGCCTTGGCATAGGAAGCTGTTGGATAGGCCTCGCCAATTTCTTCTTTCAACAGGAAGAAGAGGCAAAAAGGCTTTCCATCCCAGAGGGGTATGAGCCTTTTTATGCCGTCACGTTGGGCTATAAAGATCCTTCACATCAGTCCATAGCGCCCGAGCGGAAACGCGACGTCTTTGCCTACATTAGATGACGGACTTTCGGAGGCGAAGGAGGATGTCTACAGAGATTAAAATTACCGTAGGATCTGTGATTGTAAGGGTGAAATTGAATGATACAAAAGCCGCCAAGTCTATAAAGGAAGCGCTTCCTATAAAGAGCGAAGCTTCTACATGGGGTGATGAGGTTTATTTTTCTACGCCTGTCAAGGCCTCTCTTGAGGATGCCAAAGAGGTGGTGGAAATGGGTGACGTGGGTTACTGGCCGCCTGGCAAAGCTATCTGTCTATTTTTTGGCCCTACGCCTGCGAGTCGAGGTGATGAAATTCGCCCAGCCAGCCCCGTGGTAGTGGTAGGTAAAGTTATAGGTGACCCGACGGTTCTCAAGGCTGTGCGCGATGGTGATAGCGTAACCGTGGAACTCTCGGAATGAGCGCTGGCGAAAGACCTCGGCCAATTGTTTATGTATAATAAATGCTTTGGAGACCCCCTTGCGCAGACCTGGGGAGATTCGTATATTTTTTAGTTGTGATGAACGAACTTTAGAATCGCAGAGGATACTAAGGTAGGAGGGTGAGCGGTGATGAAGCGGATTTGTCTAGCCTTGACGTTGATAGTACTCTTGCTTGTTGTGCCACATTTTGCGTATTCCCAGGCAGTGGGCGAGGAGCCCTTTCAGTTATATGCGCCCTTTACGGGGGTTATCATAGGCGCAAAAGACAGAGCTACATTGGACGTGAAGCTCAAGAACATGACCGACAAGGGTCTGGACGTGAAGCTCGAACTCGAGAGGGACGAAAAGGCCGAAGGTTGGGAGGTGATGCTCTTAAACTCCGAGTGGAGCGGCTTCGGAGTGAGCAGCCTTCATCTCGGCACGGGCGATGAGGATAAAGAGGCGACGGTAAAACTCCGCATAAAGCCCGCCGAGGATGCCGCGGCAGGGGAGTATCGCTTCATCGTGAAAGCCTCTACGCTTGACGGCGCATTTTCCGAAACATTGCCCATCGTGGTTCAGCTCACCGGTGGCAAAGTGGCTGAGGAGAAAGTCAAGACAGATATCGAACTGGAGGCCAAATATCCTGCCGTTGAAGGCACGCCGGGAAGGGCGTTTAGCTACGAGATTTCCGTTAAAAACGCGGGCGGAGATGCCGTGGTTGTGGATTTGACGCTGAACCTGCCCGAGAAGTGGTCGGGTTACATAACGCCGCGATGGGAGTCCGAGAGGAGGATAAACTCCATCAAACTCGATGGCAGCGCTACGGAGCGCATCCTTCTAACCGTAACGCCCCCCATCGATGTAGAGAAGAAGGATTATCCCGTAAAGCTCATCGCTAAGACAGGTGACGTGGAGAAGGCGCTGGACCTCTCGGCGATTATAAAGGGAACTTACAGGCTTCAGATGGTGCCTGAGACTAATCGACTCAACTTCGATATGGTGGCGGGGGAAGAGAAGCGCCTGGTGCTCTATCTCTGGAACGAGGGATCTGCTCCCATCGAAAACATTTCTCTCTTGGCCAGCAAGCCAGAGGGGTGGGAAGTGAAATTTGAGCCGGAAAAGTTATCAAGTCTGGAGTCCCTTTTGGTCACGCAGAAACCGGAGCAGGTGACGGCTATTTTCAAGGCTCCCGAGCGCACCATCCCTGGCGATTATCAGGTGTCCGTTACGGCAGCTGGGGACCAGGATCAAAAGAGCTTGGACTTAAGAGCCACAGTAAAGGTCCCCACCAGCTGGGGGTGGGCTGGTATTGGCGTTATCGCGGCAGTTCTTTTGCTCCTGTTCGGTATTTTCATGAAGCTGAAGAGGCGATAGATCATGGAGTGGGTAGTTGAGGCCTCCGAACTCACCAAGCTCTACGACGGCTTCAAGGCTGTCGATGGTGTGAGTTTTTGCATAGCCAAAGGGGAGATTTTTGGTCTGTTGGGGCCCAATGGAGCCGGCAAAACGACCACGATACTTATGCTTTTGGGCCTCACAGAACCCACTTCTGGCACGGCAAGAGTTTACGGTTATAACTCTACCACTGAGCCCCTCCAGGTGAAGAGGGTAACCGGCTATCTCCCCGAGAATGTGGGCTTCTATGAAGAGCTGACGGCAGCGGAAAACCTCCTCTATATAGCCCGCTTAAATGGCATCAAAGGTGAGGAGGCCGAAAGGAAGATCGAAGAAGCCTTGGAGGTCGTCGGCCTATCCCACGTTAAAGATCAAGCGACGGGCACGTTCTCTAAGGGAATGAGGCAAAGGCTGGGCCTCGCCTCCGTGCTGATAAAAGATCCGAAACTCGTCATCTTGGATGAGCCCACCACGGGCATAGACCCAGAGGGAACAGAGCAGGTATTGAGACTCATTATGAAAATGGCTCACGAAATGGGCGTTACGGTGATGGTCTCTTCGCACCTGCTTTATCAGATGCAAAGGATCTGCGACCGGGTGGGGATCATGTTCAAAGGCAAGATGGTGGCTCAAGGGAGCATCGATGAGATAGGGGCTCAAGTTTTGGGCGAGAGGCAAGGGGTGATGAAGCTCACGTGCGATAACCTCGAGCCGTCATTGATGGAGAGGCTCAAGAGTAAAGAGGGCGTGTTCGATGTGAGCGCAAGCGGCATGGCAGTGGTGGTCAAGTTCGACGAAAGCCGTAAGGCCGACCTTGTCCGTGACGTCGTCAACGAAGGTTTCATTCCAATTGAGGTGAGAGGCAAGGAATATAGCCTTGAGGAGATCTATATGAGATATTTCCAGGAAGGGTGATGGCTCATGGGCGGAGCAGGAGCTGTGTTTTGGAAAGAGCTTACCGATTACTTGGGCAGCAAGCGCTTCCTAATAATATTTTTGATCATCGTGGCAGTCAGCCTCTTCTCTTCCTATGGGGCTACGGAAAGCCTATCGCCGGAGACCACGTATCCGGAGTATCTCTTCGTGATGCTCCTTTCATCCTCTGGAGGCGGGCTTCCGTCTTTTCTCTTCTTCATAAGCTTCTTCGGCCCGCTGATAGGAATAGTGTTGGGGTTTGATGCCATAAACTCCGAGCGCTCACGAGGCACGCTGAGCTTGCTCCTTTCACAGCCCATATATAGGGATGCCGTCATCAACGGTAAGTTCTTGGCGGGATTGGCCACTGTGGCCATCATGATAGCAAG
Organism: Acetomicrobium sp. S15 = DSM 107314; assembly: GCF_016125955.1. Taxonomy (NCBI): domain Bacteria; kingdom Thermotogati; phylum Synergistota; class Synergistia; order Synergistales; family Acetomicrobiaceae; genus Acetomicrobium; species Acetomicrobium sp. S15 = DSM 107314. The sequence goes on from NZ_JADEVE010000174.1 coordinate 27,480, forward strand.
CATCATCGTCATGATAACAGGGGTGAGCATCGGCAAATTAGGCGTCGTTCCCAATGGCCAAGAGGTGGCGAGGGTCGTCCTGTTCTTCCTGGCTTGCGTATTATACGTGGCCTTTTGGCTCAGCTTGGCAATTCTCTTTTCCCTCGTCTTCGCGAGGAGCTCCACATCAGCCCTCGTTTCGATCGCGGTTTGGATATTTCTCTCCTTCTTCATTTACATGGTCGCTGGCGTTATCGCCGACGAAATGGTGCCGCTGACGCAGCAATCTGCTATTGAGGAGATAGCCAAACACGAAGGCATAAGGTCCATGATAATGCGCCTTTCGCCAAGCGTCCTTTTGGAGGAGATCTCTTCGGCCATCTTGAACCCATCAATTCGGCTCTTCGGGATTGTCATGGAAAGCCAGTTGAAGGGGCTCATAGTTTCCCCCCTTTCCATTGGCCAGAGCTTAATGGTTGTATGGCCGCAGTTCGTGGCGTTGGTTGCCCTTTCTATAGTCTGTTTTGCGGTTTCCTATGTAGCTTTCATGCGGCAAGAGATTCGCTCCATATGAGAGGCGCGCAAAAGGCGTAAAAGGAGGAAGAATCAGGCATGGGCAAAAGTGCATTGTTGAGCTCTTTGGGTAGCGGTAGGGTTTTGGAAATAGTGCAATTTAAGGTTACGGAGGGCGCAGATCTCCTCGAGGCTATTGAAGAGGGTGTTAAGGCGAGCGGCATATCTTGCGGTGTCTTCGTCTCGGGCTTGGGGGCATTGAGGAGGGCTGTGTTTCGCAACTTGAAGTGGTGGCCCAAGGAGTTTCCGGTGAAGCCAGAAGATAGGCTCTACCTTACGTTGGAGCAACCTTTGGAATTGCTGTCGCTCAGTGGTTGGATTGCCCCACGGGAGGGGTCAGAGGAAGTCGAGGTGCATGCCCATTTTACAGCTTCTACGGTGATGAACGATACAGTTGCTGCGTTGGGGGGACACCTAACAAAGGGGACGATCGCAGGGATCAAGGTCATCGTAGCCATTGCCAAATTGGAAATGCCAAATGCGCGCGTCGTGTCGGACGAGAGTACGCGCAGCTCTGATATAGCCTTCGATTGAGAGTGCTCACAGAAAGGAGCGCCTGAGATATCAACTCTTGAGCTGTTCGGGTTGCTGTTTCTGTTCGGAATCGGAGGGGCTGGGGCGTGGCTCTTCTTGCGGCTGCGCTTGCCAGCCCCCTCTATATTGGGTTCCCTTTTTGCCGTAGCTTTGCTATGTCCGTTAGGGCTGAAGGTTGCATTCCCCACGGGCATTGTCTCTTTCTTCAGCAAGGTGACAATAGGGGCCTTTATAGGGCTTCGCTTTGATCGCAACTGCACCAAGCTGTTACGCGATTTGGCTTGGCCTTCTATTATTGTTTCCCTATGGATGTTGGGCACGTCTATAGGGTGTGGCATGCTGCTTTATCTCTTTACGGACCTTCCCATCTCCACGGCGCTTTTGGGTTCGACCGCTGGCGGTGTCGCCGAGATGGCGCTCCTCGCTCTCTCCCTTGGGGCAGACGTGGCGAGCGTCACCTTGCTTCAGACCTTCCGTCTCGTCGGTTCGATGTTTGTTATGCCTCTGTTGGGTGCCAGGTACGCTGGAAGCGATGGGGGCTCGCTCGACGAAGAGCTCCCACCTTGCAGCTCAAGCTGTGATTCAAGCGATTCGAGCCCCTGGAGATATATGACTTTTGTGGGGTTGGCTCTCTTAGGAGGATGGGCGGGCACGATAAGCCATGTTCCAGCAGGAAGCCTGTTGGGCTCTATGTTCTTTGTAGGCGTTTTTTGTGCTTTGGGTATACCCATGTGGTCCCCTCCGAAGATCATCAGGTCTATCGCTCAGACTGGCGTAGGTATAACCATAGGCTTGAGCATGACCGAGGAGACGTTCAGGCAACTTTACTTTATGTTGCCCCCGGTTTTGTTGCTCACCGGGGGCATGATAGCCTGTGCCGTAGCCTTGGGTTTTCTCCTCAAGCGCATCACTGGTTGGGACTTGGTGACGTGCCTGTTGTCGGCATCTCCTGCTGGTTTGACTCAAATGGGCGCGATAGCCGATGAGATGGGAGCTGACCCGTTGATAGTCAGTCTCATGCACACGGTGCGCCTCGTGAGCATCCTCATCGTGATGCCATTTTCCCTTTCCGCTCTGCTTTCTTAGCGAGACCCGAGACTTTTAAGCGGCCTTATTGAATTCGAAGCGGCCTCGAGTATCTACCGCACGGCCTGTACCATAATTACAGTCGCCGGGTTGTCGCCACTACGCCTCCTCTTGTCATCTTCACTACCTTGGCCTGAGTTGCTTGGGCATTAACAGTTAGTCAACTCGAAGAGAACCAAAAACGCCAACTTAGAATACATCGGGTAGGCTACATGGGAATAGGCAACATTTAACACCCGAGCGCCTGAGTCCAGACAAATAAATTTGAATGTGGGTTGTTTAACGAATATGAAAGGCTGGAGGTAACCCAAAGACCAAGCATGAAAGCGCCCGGCAAACTGGGGCAACTCCAATAATAACAAGGATTCTGACATCCTTTCTCCGATTTCCGCCTCTTGAAAACTCCTTGCGCATCTTTTGGTTTGCCGGTATTCTTTCTGTTGGGTGCTCTCTTCTATTGGGTTTTATGCATAAATCTTATACTGAACCTCAGGCCACCCATTTTTACAGAAAGTACAGGACGTAATCTAACCAAGGTTTCTAAAGATAATAAAAACGGTAGAATAGTGTGAATAGTGAAGCCGATTTGATATCTAAAGGAGGTTAATGTTGATGATAGGTAAAGAAGTATTGATGACGAGAGGAGCGCGCAAGGTGATTAAGATTTGCGCAAACGTATCCCAGGGGGAAAGGGTTTTAATAATTACCGATCCAGAGAGACTAAATATAGCAAACCTACTGATGGGTGTGATGGAAGAGGATGTTGAACCGGTGATGGCAGTTATGTTTCCCAATAAATATGATGGCCAAGAACCACCTGATATCATTGCCTGTGCCATGCTTGAGGCTGATGTTGTAATTATGCCTGTGACTAGGTCGATTTCACATTCCACTGCTGTTCATAATGCTCTCAATAATGGTGCGAGGGTTCTTGCTATGTCGGCTTTTGTGGAGGAACAAATGTATGTAGGCGGGATTCAAGCTGATTTTGTTAAGCAGAGACCTGAGTGTGAAAGATTTGCGGAACATTTTACCAATTCGAACAAAGTAGAAATTACATCTTCAAGCGGTACCAGGTTTACAGCTAGTATCAAAGGCCGCAACGGTAACGCTCATTCATGTATAGTAAATGAACCAGGACAATATTCGGCTGTTCCAAATATTGAAGCAAATGTCGCACCAGTGGAGGGAACCGCGGAAGGAGTAATTGTTGTTGATGGCTCTGTTCCAAATTTCGGTATCGGTATTGTAGAATCTCCCATCGCAATAAAGGTTAAAAATGGCTCTATAACAGAAATTGCTGGTGGCAAGGAGGCTGCACTTCTCAATAGTCTTTTAAAGGGACTCAGGGATTCTGCAGCCTTAAATATTGCACAGATAGCAATAGGACTAAATCCCGAGATAAGAAGGTTTAATGGTATTATGCTTAATGATCATGGTGTATACGGTAGCGTACATGTAGGGATTGGGACTAGTCATAATCTTGGTGGTGAGGTTAAGGCCCCGATTCATTATGATGTAATGATGGCTAATCCTACAGTATCTCTTGATGGTAGGGTAGTCATTGATAGTGGGGAAGTTGTTGGATAATATAAAAGAGACTACTTAAAAAATCACCTAACCACGGTCACCATATCGAGTTGTATCCATTTCTGGCATGTGGAATTAATGAAAGAGAAAGATAGCGGACTTTATGTATGTTGCTATGCGTAGTGGGTTTGCAATGCCGCATTCGTTATAGACGTATTTTATTAGATTTATCATAGATTGGCAGGTCTCGAGATCTTAGAGTGTCAACATAGGCCTGAAATTGATCCATCTATGCCGGTTTAAAATTGACCCACCCCAGCCTTCAACTAAGCATTGGCTTGAGAACTTTTATACAGCCTAGTCTTTGCTCTGTCCTTCAAACGACCCTGATGTTAATGATGTGGGCATGATGAATAGCCTGTCCAACACTGCTGTTACTAACACTGAATCGCTCATCGGCTCTCCCTATTCACCAAATTCCTTATTGCTGGTGTATATGATGCTCCCTCTTTTGCAACGAGCGCTTTCAACTGAAAAAAAGAGGCTTGAACGCCTTTAGTTCTTTGATCAGCTTTGTAAGGGTAGTGAAGTAGACCGAAATGCTGCAAGGCAGTGCCTCCGCGAAAAGAGCAAATGCCAGGTGCGTTTTACCCACCCCAGTAGGCCCGAGGAGCACCAAGCTCTCTGCTCTGCAGGCGAAGGCCGTAGTGGCGAGCTCCTTGGTTGGTTTGTCGTCGACGCTCAACTGAAATTAAAATTAAACCACATAAGAAACTAAACATAGAAGAATCTCAAAAAACAAACAAAACATGAGAAAACATGTAAATTCGCCATCTACAGTCCAGCGCCAATATGTACAATTGTCCTTATTTATTATTAACTAGGCTTGACATCTTTGGTAAGATATGTTTTCATATTGAGTAGTTTAGACGATAAGCTAAAATAAAACCGCAGCTCAAAGAATTTATGGTACTCAAAAGTTTTTTCAGTCGCCAAATAGACCTGTTATTTCATCTTTGTAGATAGCAATACGATATACAGTTAAAAAGATGATGTAACATCAAAACAGACTTAGAAGGTGATCTTCAGGTTTCTAAGTTCGGCTAAAATTAATAAAAACATACAACAAAAAGGGAGGGGAAGCTTAATGAAAAAAGTTGTGATGTTTCTACTTGCAATGATTTTGAGCGTAGCTTTGTTTGGTCACGGTCAAATGGCGGCACTGGCAGCATCACAGTATCCCACGAAACCCATCACCTTATTGGTA
>NZ_JADEVE010000175.1 GCF_016125955.1 Acetomicrobium sp. S15 = DSM 107314
CGGGAAGGCCTGATTTTACGGTGGCGATCCGAGCGGGATTCGGCCCCACGCCAGCTTGCCATCCGTTGCCCATGATGACTTCTCCGACGGCGTCCGGTGCCACTCCAGCGCGCCTAACCGCCTCAGCTATCGCTATAGCGGCTCCCGAACGGATTCAGCTTTTTCCTGACGTTCCTACATTTAAAGAGATGGGTTATGACGCAGTTTATAGGCAGTTTAGGGCCGTATCCGGTGCGCCTCAAATGCCGGATTATTGCCGCTTGGTCGAGGGCATCGTGAAGCAGCTCGTGACTGTAAGCGATGCCGTGAGCGTTACAGAAGAGCGCGATAGCGGCACAGTGAGGGTCAAGGTCAGCGTTGACCCTCAAGATTTGGGGCGCGT
>NZ_JADEVE010000176.1 GCF_016125955.1 Acetomicrobium sp. S15 = DSM 107314
GGACGGAGGTAAAATGAAAAAGATGACCATGTATATGGAGCAAAAGGAAGTGAAGGAACTATTAGCGCCAGGACATAGAGCATGTCCCGGTTGTGGGTGTGCATTGGCGGTAAAGCTCATCCTTCGGGAAACCGGAAGCACCCGGTTGGTTCACGATCACGATCTTCTGCCCCAACGCGCCCTCAAGTTCCCCGGCGCAGACGCGCGTTATCTGGTCCGTGGAGCCACCTGCAGCCCACGGGACGATGCACGTGATGGGCTTGTCCGGC
>NZ_JADEVE010000177.1 GCF_016125955.1 Acetomicrobium sp. S15 = DSM 107314
GCAATCCTCAGGTGGCCTATACGGAGACGATACGCACTTCCTCCGGTCCGGTGGAGGGTAAGTTCGTCAGACAGAGCGGCGGCCGCGGTCAATATGGCCACGTTGTGATAGAGATGGAGCCGTTGCCCGACGGAAAGGGTCAGGAGATACACGAAGTGTCACATGGACTTGGCCGTAGAGTGCAATATGGGCGACGCAAAAGCCCAAGTCTATTTCATATTCGAGCACAAATATTATCCCGATGAGGTAGTGTTGATTCAAATGCTGGGCTATATGTACGCGACATGTGATGAACGGAAGAAAGAAAACAAACCCCTAACGCCTATAATACCAGTAGTCGTATACCATGGCGTCCA
>NZ_JADEVE010000178.1 GCF_016125955.1 Acetomicrobium sp. S15 = DSM 107314
CCCAGGAGTGGCAAAGGCCAGCACGTCACTCATTAAGTCGGAGGCAAATGCATATTCCACCTCCACTTCATCTAAAAGCTCTTCGCCCCATAAAATCTCCGCATCTAAGATGTTCCTCTAATGGCCATGCGATCTTGGGATTTATGACCCTGGGCCAGCCGTATTTGGCGAAGTAGAAGTGTTTTCTCGGATCTGCCGTGTTCGTGTCACGCCTTATCCCTGCAATAGTTTCACGCATACATCCTGGTCACATTTTTCTTTCCTATTCTATCATCTAAGAAGGCCTCAGCAAAGGCTAACCCACCTCACCTT
>NZ_JADEVE010000179.1 GCF_016125955.1 Acetomicrobium sp. S15 = DSM 107314
TAGCTGAATAACCCTTCTTAATCGAAATAAAATATGCCACCACCATCTGCGTCAAACCTACCAAAATACCGGGTATTACCCCTGCCAAAAAGAGAGCCGCCACGGAAACTCGACCTTCGCACATAGCATAAATGACCATCCCGGAAGCTCTGCTTCGCATTGAAAAAGGAGAACGTATCTCCGGTGTGCCTTGGGTAAGAGTCAAAACCTTACTTGCAATTTATGCAATGAATAGCTATTTGAGAGAAAATGCTAAAATAGGTGATAAAACAGTAATAATATCCGACAAAGCAGAGATATTAATTGATGGATTTAATATAATGAAAGAATTAATATTGGGCGGAGAATCGAAATACGGGTTCGGGCATGTATAGCTTTATGGGTTCCTTTAGTCCTTCAAATTGGCTAAAAAATGCAGTGGGAATATTCCCAGGGTGCATTCCGTGGTATATCACAACGGGTATTATGGGGGTTAAAGGTTTAGATGTCCTTTCCTGTTCGTCCC
>NZ_JADEVE010000180.1 GCF_016125955.1 Acetomicrobium sp. S15 = DSM 107314
AGGTCCATACCGGGTAGGGGGAGTTTAACCGGCGCTGATCCGGTGGCTATGACGAAGGCATCGCCCTTTATGTTCTCCTTTGTTCCGTCTTTTTTGGTTACCAAAACCTCTTTGGGCGTCGCAAATGAGCCTTCTCCTTGGCTGTCCGAAGCAACTCCAAAAAACGCTCTCAGTCGTTCAACCCTTCCAGATAAACGAGCAGGAGGCGAACAGCTGGATCCTTTAAAAAGTGCATGCCGAAATCCACCACATCCAGATCCAGTCCTAAGTTATCGAGCACCACTTGAGGGCCCTCTAACGAGAAAGCAGCTTCTGTGCCGGTTTGCGTGCTTTCGATTACGAGGCGGTTGTCGAAGACGCGCGCCTGAACAGGGAGCGCTTCACCCGTC
>NZ_JADEVE010000181.1 GCF_016125955.1 Acetomicrobium sp. S15 = DSM 107314
TGGAATTGCTTCCGCCCCCCACGCAAGCAACGAGGAGGTTGGGAAGCCTCCCCTCTTTCTTTAAAATCTGTTCCTTGGTCTCGTCTCCTATCACCCTTTGAAAGTCTCTGACTATCGTATTTGCCCCGTTGAACTCTATAAAATTGAAGCCCCCGAAGGCGGCGGCATACTGGTCTTGTTTGCCGCCGCGAATATGAATCCCAAAAAGATCACAAGCCATGTGCGGCGGAAGGGCCCGATAGGGGTGCTCCCGAAAGCGAGCATCTGGACGGAGAAGATTACCATTAGGAGGCCGAGCTGGG
>NZ_JADEVE010000182.1 GCF_016125955.1 Acetomicrobium sp. S15 = DSM 107314
GTCAAGCCGAGCTGAGGCAAGGCATCCCTCAACCTCTCCACTTTGGCAGCGTATTCAGCCACAGTGTAGCCGCGGTTCATGAGGCGCAATATCCGGTCGCTTCCGGATTGTATCGGCAGATTGACCGAGGGGCAGATAGAAGTTCTATTTCCACCTCATGGGTGAGCAAATCGGTATACCTGAAAGAAACCGTACTGTTTTGAGATTCGACGAACATAGTAAAAAGCCGCGGATAGGCTTCCAATATGACGCCTTGTTATGGAGCATTTTACATGGGATAGGATTGCAGAGCAAATGATGGAGTTATATCAAAGTGTCTTGGAGGGAAAACTTAGGTGAAACAAGTTATCCAAAGCTACAAGACGGGTGAACTCGCCGTCGTCGATG
>NZ_JADEVE010000183.1 GCF_016125955.1 Acetomicrobium sp. S15 = DSM 107314
CCTCGTTTAAAGCCACGACGCCGTTCCTGTGAAGGGCCTCCACCTCGTTTAGGTGTTCTTTGGCGAGGGCTAAGGCCTCAAGAGCTACGTTAAGGCGCGAGCGCGCCCTCTGGAGGTTGCCTTGACACCACCGGCGGTCCCGCGACAGTTCCTCCAACAACGTCGGAGGGACCTCCTCGTAACTGCCCGAAAGGTCGTGGCTCAGCCAGACCTCAAAACCCGCCCTCTCGCGGCTCAACCCACCTGGTCCGAGCGCCGAAAGGCGGCGGCGGTGAGTCAATTCGGCCAACGGATTGGTCTGGTCCATAAACTGAGAGAGCTGGCTTGACC
>NZ_JADEVE010000184.1 GCF_016125955.1 Acetomicrobium sp. S15 = DSM 107314
AAAGTTTCACTTCCTCATATGTAGGATAAAAACAGATGATTATATATTGTGTGTGTTTTTTAAGAAAGAAGAGTTTCAATTCCTCATAGGTAGGCTAAAACCGACGAAGGAAAGAGAAGTGGAATTGTGGGAGTTGTAGTTTCAATTCCTCATAGGTAGGCTAAAAACAGTATGTTGAGGGACGATGTAGAGCTTTTGAAACATTGTTTCAATTCCTCATAGGTAGGCTAAAAACCAGAGGATAAATGGTTGCTTTGGGAGTGGTCTCAAGTTTCAATTCCTCATAGGTAGGCTAAAAACTTGGCATAGACCATATTGAGAATATGTTGTCTTGTTTTGTTTCAATTCCTCATAGGTAGGCTAAAAACAGTTTCCTTCTGCGTTCAGCCACTTTCGCCAATCTTGTTTCAATTCCTCATAGGTAGGCTAAAAACTTTATACTAATGATGAATATTCTATTACAGTTGCAGTTTCAATTCCTCATAGGTAGGCTAAAAACTAGGGACATAAGCGAATTGCCCACACCTAACTTCAGACGTTTCAATTCCTCATAGGTAGGCTAAAAACATAACCCTATCGGGAGGCTCGTATTCCCAAGATCCCAAGTTTCAATTCCTCATAGGTAGGCTAAAAACGGAAAAATGATAGTTTGAAAGATGAACAACTTAATGAAGTTTCAATTCCTCATAGGTAGGCTAAAAACTGCCTCCTATTCGATGCCTAAAGCAGCTCTAACTTGTTTCAATTCCTCATAGGTAGGCTAAAAACATCTATTCGCCAACTTTGGAATGGGTGAGATGTGCCGTTTCAATTCCTCATAGGTAGGCTAAAAACGCGATCTATTTTAAAGCGAATAGAATTTTACTATAAAAAGTTTCAATTCCTCATAGGTAGGCTAAAAACGTAGTCCACGCTTGTAGCATCAACACTCCGGCTCTAGTTTCAATTCCTCATAGGTAGGCTAAAAACGCTGGTAACATCCTCCACGGCCTTGAGATTAAAACTGCGTTTCAATTCCTCATAGGTAGGCTAAAAACCGAGAAACGATGAGCTTATAGCCCAGCTTATCCAAAGTTTCAATTCCTCATAGGTAGGCTAAAAACGAAAAGTTATTTGAGACCATTGCTATATAGTATTAAAAGTTTCAATTCCTCATAGGTAGGCTAAAAACCGATCACAGAGATCGTGTTTTCACCCGCTCCATAGAGTTTCAATTCCTCATAGGTAGGCTAAAAACCTGCTCATCTGCGAGCTACCCCATTTTAGCAAATAGTTTCAATTCCTCATAGGTAGGCTAAAAACTTAATGTCGTCTCCCCACTTTAGCCATGCCGCTACACGTTTCAATTCCTCATAGGTAGGCTAAAAACTCCTCTAATTATGTTAAGAATTTTTGCTCGTTCAGCTGTTTCAATTCCTCATAGGTAGGCTAAAAACCAAAATATGCAGGACCAATAGGTGATGATGGTAATTAGTTTCAATTCCTCATAGGTAGGCTAAAAACAAGGATGGGCGCATTCCTCATTGATTCCTCTAATTAGTTTCAATTCCTCATAGGTAGGCTAAAAACCATGGAGCGACCAAGACTCCCTGTCGTATCCCACGCGTTTCAATTCCTCATAGGTAGGCTAAAAACCTGGGCCTACATCATGGCGGCATAATAACACATTTAGTTTCAATTCCTCATAGGTAGGCTAAAAACTATGTTGCAGGCAGCGATAGCACCTATAATATTAAAGTTTCAATTCCTCATAGGTAGGCTAAAAACAGATTGTCTGCAAAGTATTTCAAAATACCTTCGTCGCGTTTCAATTCCTCATAGGTAGGCTAAAAACTATCTAAAGCGTCTTTTGGCGGCTCTCGTTTTTCAAGTTTCAATTCCTCATAGGTAGGCTAAAAACACTTTTAGGTGATGACTGTGTTGAGATTGCACCGCCTGTTTCAATTCCTCATAGGTAGGCTAAAAACATCGGCCCAAAGGTAAAAGTCCATCGGTATCAGAAGTTTCAATTCCTCATAGGTAGGCTAAAAACGTGGCAGGGATCACTTGATAGGGGTAGAATCGTTGGTTTCAATTCCTCATAGGTAGGCTAAAAACCAGTTGAAAAGATTGCAAAAGAGTTATTGATGAAACAAGTTTCAATTCCTCATAGGTAGGCTAAAAACGGATATGCAGAAGCTACGTCATAGTCGTAGAAAATCCCGTTTCAATTCCTCATAGGTAGGCTAAAAACACCTGATTCCTTACAAGAACTCAAAAACAGGCAAGTTTGGTTTCAATTCCTCATAGGTAGGCTAAAAACACTAACAGTGCAAGCTGCTCCCGCTACAACAACATTGGTTTCAATTCCTCATAGGTAGGCTAAAAACTTGGCACTAAACGCCTATCTTGGTGCGGAGGTGAGCAGTTTCAATTCCTCATAGGTAGGCTAAAAACAAGCCAAGGCATGGCGGATCAAGGAGGGCATTTATAGTTTCAATTCCTCATAGGTAGGCTAAAAACTTTAATGATGCAGCGATTGCTGAAAACACTAAGGACTGTTTCAATTCCTCATAGGTAGGCTAAAAACCATAGCCTGAGACTGCTCTTCCCAGCGCTTCTGCTGTTTCAATTCCTCATAGGTAGGCTAAAAACCGTATTGGTCTTTTACAATATATTGCTGAATGTCTTAGTTTCAATTCCTCATAGGTAGGCTAAAAACCAATTCCGTATCCGATGGCTACAGAAATTATAACTTACATGGGTGTGGAAGTCAAGCGCTTTTTCAAGTTGAAGGATAGTGATAATTACTGAGTTTAGAGGTCATCGGGAGCTTTGTCGATCCCCAGGCATTTTTACACTACCAGGGGTCGACAAAAATTATATCATCGTGGTTTGACCGCCTTTGTTTAGGCCTAAGGTTTGCCTTTCGAGATATTGTTCTCGGCGCGATATATAAAAGACAACAGAGTCCTGCTCATCGTTGATTATTTTGTGTAGATCTGCTTTAAGTCTGGCAAGTTGTGCCTTGGTGAGCTCGCCCTCTAAGAGGGAGTTTTGAACCCAATTTAGATACCGTCTTCCTACGTGCAGGACCTTTGTAACGCGTTCTACGTTAACGTCATAAGCCATAATTACAAACATATTTACCACCTTGAAGCATAAGGCTCATAAGGCTTATCTCCTAAAAGGTGTTTTTCAATTTTGTACAGATCAAGCCTTATTAAGCTGCGATAAGAGACTTTTCGCTTTAAAGGGGGATAGTCAATGGTTGTTTTTAGCTTGTTTTCCCATTCTTCTATAAATGTTTGCCGTCCTGACTCAGAGAGAAATACCCCTTCAACACCGGTAGAGAAGTCCTTTGCCTTCAGTTGGTTTTTATTTATTAAGGAGAATATCAATCTGTCGACAAAGATGGGCTTAAACACTTCTGCCACATCCAAATTTAGGCTAAAACGCCTAAAATTGGTAGAGTGCAAAAAACCGATTCTGGGATCTAAGTGCGTTCTGTAGATCTCACTTAAAACGGTAACGTAAAGCAGAGAATTTCCGAAGCTAATCAGGGCATTAAGACGATTCTGCGGAGGCCTTCGCGTCCTTTTGGCGAAGGAAAAATCTTCACTGTCCGTAATGATATCAAAGGCACTGTAGTAAATTTCACGAGCGTTGCCTTCGATTGCCATCAGCGCCTCAGGCGAGTCCTGGGTTTCGACAGCAGAGCTAATGTGACTTAACTCTTCCAGCGTAGTTGAAAGCTCTTCGGCTCCTCTTCTTATATAATATTCTAAAACTTTATTCATATTATTGATGGCACCATAGACGAATTTTTTCGCTAAATCCATCCGTTTTAATATATCTAAATAATATTCTGCCTGTTTTAATATTAAATAACCTGAATTATAATATTCCCTCGGATAAAACGAGCCAATATAGTAACCATAATGGTTAAAGAAATGCAGAGTGATTTCGTTTTGGGTTAGGAACTCAAGTAACCGTTTATTAAAGTCGAGTTCGCCAAATACATGGATATCGGCTATTGTTTCGACCGGCATATACCGCTTTTTGCCATCGCCATCCTTGAAAACTAATGTGTTCTGCTGCCTTTCGAGGGTTCCACTTGAAAATATGTATATAGGTTTTCTCATATTCCTACCCCCAACAGAACTCCGCGTAAGCACAAGGGCGGCATATACCAGACCATTCGACAATGGGCGGACTTGGAGGCTCGATTAATTGCGCTATATTCTGTAGGGCTGCTTTAACTTCTCCTTCTTTTTCCTCGGTTAATATCACGTCTTCTTTTCTTTTCTGTCGCGGGAAGCGCAATTCACCGACCAGTCCATCAAAACCCTTGCGCTTTAGGTAGTAAAGGTAATACAGCACTTGCAGCCTTGAAGCTTCTATCATTTTGCTCGAATATTTTACTTCAAGAATTTTGCCGCTTTCTTCTAAAACATCTATTTTGATTAAAGAATCAATCAGCATCTCGCGTTTCTTCAAACGTGGGTAACTTGTTTCGTGAAGGAGGGCACCTAAAGCGACCTTGTCGCTCGATTTTTCTAATTCTACCCGATGAGAGTAAAGCCAAAGTTTTCTATGGCATATTACATAGTAGTACACTTGGGTGCCAGTGTAGAGGAATTGCTCCTCGTTATAAAATTCAATTTCATTACCTTGTTGCGGTTCTTTTTGCTGTTCCATGATTATATAAATATGTCCTTTAGACTATGCGTTTTAGACATATCATCTTGATCTTCCTCCAAATAAGGCGGCAGCAGGCCAATCTCGCTATTATAAGGAAGGTCAGCAACGGGATGTTGAATGTCTTTACATGGAGGGAATCGATCGCTAAATTGATAGATCCACCAAATTGGCACTGGCGTTAGGTATTCTACTATACGCCAAGCCTCGCCTATTTCATAAAGATGATATACATCTTGTAAAAACGCCGCAGGTATTACATCAACAGATATCTGGCCTCGACGAGTGATGAATTTGTCGCGCATATTTTCATCCGATAAATCTATTGTGTAACATCCTAAGATGTTTTGAACTTCCTCCAATGTTTGAGCCCCTTCGTTAAATTCCTTGTTCCAACTTTCTAAAGCCATAATGTGAGAATAAAGTCTATCGGTGGCATTGGCCAAATCCTGGTCGGTTGGTGATGCAGGTAGCTCTTTTAAAATTTCAAGGCTATAGTCAAGTATTTCTTTGCCATAAACATGCTTAGAGTTTTCGGAGTATTTACAACACACAATTACTGGAGTTTGAGGTTGGTCGCCACTTCGGTTAACCCGACCCATGCGTTGGACTAATGCGTCAATTGGAGCTATTTCGGTTAAAAGCATATCATAGGAAATATCTAAACTAACTTCGACTATTTGAGTGGCGATAAAAATGGTACCTGGCTTGGGGTCTTTTACTTTTTCTTCTTTTTCTTGTCTGTCCCTAAAGGTGAAACGAGCATGCAGTAAATGGCATTTATCCCAATTTAACTCGTTTTTCAATGTTTGATAAAGCATTTGGGCTTCGCGAATAGTATTAACCACTATTAGGACCCTTTTGCCGCTAGTAGCGAAAGATAAAGCTCTTCCTAAAACATTTTGCAGCAAGTCATCTTCAAGGTGTAATCGATGACGAGTCCGTTGCCATAGGTTGTGTTCGGCCTCTATTAACGTTCCTTTGGGGAATAGCTTTAATAACGACGGCGGGAGTGTGGCGCTGGCTATCGCAAAGCGAGCAGGTGCATCTGTTTTAAGCGCTTTCACAAGAAGCCCCAACGTATAAGGTTCATAAGCATGAATCTCGTCCAAAACGACCGTAGCTTGTTTAGCAAAGCATCTGCGCTCTTCCCAATGGCGCCCGTTAAGGTGCGCGAACAGGTACTGGTCGAGGGTTGCTACAGTTACGGGTTTGGCGAATACAGAACCGAACAAGCGCATTTCTAAGGGGTCTTCATCACTTTCATTGCGAAGCATGTAGTTAGCTCGCTCATGCGCCAGTGCTACATAGTCATCGCCATAGATACATTGCAGGCGCTTCCACATGGCATTGACAGTAGCCTGGGTGGGTAGCAAATAGATTAAACGCTCAGCGTCGTTTGCCCATAGCAAAAGTGCTTCGGTTTTACCTGTACCTGTGGGGGCTCGAAGTTGAATATTATCATTATAGCTATCTTCTGCTTGTCGTTGGAAGTTTCGTAATGGGAATTGACTTGTAAAGGATTTGACTATCTGCTTGCCACTATTCAAAAACAATACAGAAGCATCATGCTTACCTGCCGAGGCTAACCAATCTGCAAGATGCAACACTGACTTTACTTGGGCAAAATCATGAGCTGGCAAAACTTGCAATAGGCCTCTTATGCTGTATTTCAACTGTCCCTTAGCATGAATTACACAATCGAGAATGGTAGCAGGCGAGCTATCCTTATTAAGTAATGGTTGTGTAAATTGTAAAAATTGTTCTACACCTGGTAGCCCATTTACTTCGTAAGATTCAAGTAAATTCCATAGATCTCCTAAAAATATTTTTAGATTAGGATGATATCCTGGAGCTTCAAAACCTCTATAAAGTTCAGGCCCTAAAGGGGAATGATGAGTTAAGACAGATGCTGTTGCCGTTAATTCGTAGCTGTCCCAACGATAATAATTGTTCATCATGCCTTCAGCTGCTAATATAAGCGGAAAAGAAGCCAGAGCATGGGGATAGGCTTTTCTTTTTTTACGACGTATATATTCCTGAAAGTCTATTGTTGCCTTTCCTATGTCGTGTAACGCGCAAGCAAGTAAAGCTTTCAGGCGTAAACGACTATTTAGCTTCATACGGTTAGCAAGGTCATTGCCTAAATGCATTACATCTGTTGAATGCCTTAAAAGAGACATGTCAGGTTTAGCTAGCAGTTCATCCATACGAAGTTTCTCCCTTGATATTTTAGGGCTTGCATTTCCGGTATTTCCATTTTTAACTGAAAAGGCAAAAAACTTAAAACGGCATAATTTTGTGGATGGCGCAACCTTTTATTGTCAACACTAAAATTCAAAGGAAGTTCAGCGATTATGGGTGGTTCAAATTGTATCCCTGGTTCAAGCATCGGATAAATCTGCATTTTTCTTACATCACCCGCTATTACTGTACCGTAAAATATAGGTTCACCCGGAGAGGCTTCATCTATTGTTATATTTTCTACTAATATCAACTCGTCTTCTCGCCCAAGCGATAAGGGATAGGCAGGGTTTTGAAAAGCTTGATATAAGTTTGTAAGTAGCTGTTCATCAGCGTTATAGATGATCGTATAAAATACGCCAAACAAAAGTTCACGCATGTAAGGAGAGCGTTCCATTTTCATATCTTTAATTTTCAACAATGTCCACATATCACTAGCACGGCCCGGTTCTTGATCCATCCAGACTGAAACTTTTACATCATTTAAAAGACTATTTTTTGCCCAAAGCTCGCGATCTGAGAGTCCCAATGCAGAACCAGCAAGACCAATGAGAGTAGTAGGAGGAGGTAAGGTCAGTGTACGTTGATAGTTGTGATCTAAAGGTCGTCGGAAAGAAACAACTGGCGACTGAACTTTCAAGCAAAGTATCATTTCCACAAGTCTTCCACCTCTTTTTTGGCCTTTTGAAGGGCCTCATGCACAGACACAACTCCTCCATAATTTTTAAGGCAGTCTCTGATTTCAAGCTCATTATCAAAAACACCCGGTTCTAATCCGAATATTGTGCTCTTGCGATACGTTTCAAACTTATATAGTGCATTTAAGAGGGGCTCTAATTCCAGGACATATTTATTATTTTCATATTGAGCACTTAGGGCTTCAAGGAAAACTGGATGTTTGACGTTAAGTCTGCTGTATGCGATAAATTTTGGCGAAAGATCCGTAAGCATCCTGGCAGTTCGTCCTCCGCCCCACAATATATTCAGAGCCTCCAATAAATCTTGTAACCTTTTTCTGCGGTCAGGGATAGGAAGTTCTTTTTGTTCTTTTTCTTTGATCTCTAAAGTAGGGAATACACCTATTCTGTCGAGCTCAACCAAAATCGTACCTTTAAATAGATTTGCATATAATTCCGTTTCAAATATATTGCCTCCCGCCGACATTGCTTGCCCAAAACGCTCAAACGACCTAGTTCCAAGATCGCGATCACCTTGAAAAGGGAATAACCCCACTGCCGCAGATACCCTTACAGGTGAAGTCCGACGATATCCTTTGGGGTCTAGATAACCAAAGAAATCTTCATCTACATACTCCCAGGGACGAATAGGCGGGGTCACTTGCTGTCCACTAACCTCGGCAAAGGGCTCTGATAGGGCATGCCCCAGTTCAGCCAATCGATCTCTCAACATTCGGCGTATAGCTTGCCCAGAAATATAGGGTATTGTGCTGCCATCAGGAAGGGTTACTTTTTTAGTGACTATGACGTTACCCTCTGTATAGGAGGCGTTCACGTTTGCTGCTGAAACTTTGATCAAATAACCTATAGCAATCGCCTTGCACATGTTTACTCCTCCTTTTCTGAAGTTGCAGAATCTTTTTCTTGTTTAGCATTTTCTCTCAAATAGCTATTCATTGCATAAATTGCAAGTAAGGTTTTGACTCTTACCCAAGGCACACCGGAGATACGTTCTCCTTTTTCAATGCGAAGCAGAGCTTCCGGGATGGTCATTTCTAAGCGAAATTGTGCATCATTTAATACACGATAAAATTCTTCTGGTTTTTTCGCGTTGCGTAAAGCATAAAGCAGGCCCATTTCACTATGTTCTTTTGCTGCCTTTCCTAGTGCATAACCGAACCCGGCAAGGGTTCGTTGAAACTGCTCATCCATATCAAGCACCTCCCTGAGATAGACATTAAACATATCTAAAGTCCCCATTACCAAAGGTTTTGTGGGGTTTTCCTTAGCACGTACGTCAAAAATGAATGTTTCCAGAAACGGAAATGGATCTGTAAAATGAAGTATTGCCCAAGCAATCTTATCACGCCATAGTGTTTCTTCTTTTTTATTCTCTTGTCGAGACACGAACTGTCGGAATATCCATGCTATTTGTTGGGGTGGATTATTTATTTCTTTTCGTTCAAGCTCAT
Source organism: Acetomicrobium sp. S15 = DSM 107314 (assembly GCF_016125955.1). Taxonomy (NCBI): domain Bacteria; kingdom Thermotogati; phylum Synergistota; class Synergistia; order Synergistales; family Acetomicrobiaceae; genus Acetomicrobium; species Acetomicrobium sp. S15 = DSM 107314. Next base: position 9,074 of record NZ_JADEVE010000184.1, read on the forward strand.
TTACCCATTTTTCATAAATTCGATAAACGAAATGAAGTTTTGTAAATTCTTTTAACTTCATAAAAAAATGCTGCCCCATTATACCTGTAACTGCATAAAGCGTAATAGGTTGGGGTGGGAGGAAAGACATGGAATCTACTTTAAACAAGGAAACCAAGCATTTGTTCGTCTCTTCGGGAACATCCTGAGGATCTGAAATGTATGAAAAAAGCGAAAGCAACAGTCCAAGGGTTGTTTCATGGATATACAGTCCCCAGAAAGGCAAACGAGGAGTATTGCCGCTCTTATCCCCTTCTATTCTTAAAGGCACAAATACCTCACGATGAAGTCTTTCCATTGTTCTAAGATCAGAGTGAAAGATAAAAAAGTGAAGCACACTCCTTTGAGCCTTTCCTTGGCCCTTTCTTTGGACCTTCCAAAGCCATCCTATGTAACCCGCCAGTCCAGCCAATGCACAACGAGCACAAAACTTAAAACCTTGTTTTGAACCTGAATAGAAGTTCCCAAACTTAGATGGTTCTACTATGAAAGGGAATATCCACATCTTAGCGTCTGTAACAGGAGCCTTTGTTCCACAGATATCGCAAACCCCGGGTGTTTTACTTAAGCTTAAATTAAGGTCAAAAACAGGCGGTTGAGTGGGATAAGTTTCTCCGTCGATTTCAACTTTTTCATCAGATTTTCCTGACACTCTAATAAATTGGTTCGTTGGATATTTCCAATTAACCTTTTCGTACTCCACGATTTCTTTCTTTTTTTGATCGAAATATTTAGTTTTTCCACCAGTTTTTAGCACTAATTTTTCCGTTAGTTTTTCTAGAATATAATCTGAATCATAATCACCCTCTCCAAATTCACAATACAGGGTAACTAACCCGTTATCTATCCAGAAATTACCAGTGGGACTAGATAAATTGATAGACACGCTGTGACTCATTATATCCACCTGCTTTAACTATGACATTTAGTTTCTAATGTTTTTGGTTTTCAAAAAACATCCCGCTTAAATCAAACTGTCTTAATCATCCCAAACCCCTGACTGTTTTTAGCTCCCAAACCGGCATCATAGGCGAGGTAGAAGAAGTCTTCTGGCAGGTCTAATTCATAGACTCCTGTCCAACCTTTGATCACGGTGTCGCGATATTTCACAATTCTTAAGTCTTGTTTGCCTACGCGAATCGGTTTAATCCGTGCCCCTTTTAAGTATTCTGGGTTTTTGGGGCCTAAACCCAGTGCCTGACTTTTTCGCCACAGATTTGTGAGGACTTGGATTTCCCAATCTTGTTCTGTTGGGCTGTAGTAATAAGTCTTTTTGCGCCCATCACCCATTGTCAGAGTGCTATAGACCGTAATGGGCGAAAGCGCTTTGAATTTTATTGGTCGAGCTAACTTTGGCCTTTCTTCTACTTCTATTCGTATAAGTTCACATAGGTTACCTTCTAATTGCATTTGCCCTTCCACGAGGAGATGTTTTACCATCGATTCTAAAAGGTTTTCATGGACTGAAGATATATATATTTTGGCAGGGCCCGTAAACTCAATGTTTTTGTCATTCATCATGTATCTTCCGGTTATGCGGCTAAAGGTGAAGAAACGGAACTGTCGTTTCTCAAAAGGCGTACCTTCGTTGTGGAGGTGGTCTGAAATAGCTCGATCGATGTGGTTGTAGATAAAACCTTGTATTATGCTATTATAGTGAATGGGGAGTATAAGCTTCCCCGCTGTAGGAGCAAATTCTAACGCTATCCTCATATTTTCTTTATCACCTCCCAGATAAAGCACGCCATTTTTGCGAAAACGCGCTTAGTCGGAGCATCAAAGACTCCGAAGACTTTACTGCAACCTCGACACTTATGACCACCTATGCCTTTGTGTCGTTCGGCCACCTCAGGCAAAACATGAGCAGGCTGTAGAAAAATCATAACATCGTAGTAGAATGAAAGCAATAGTTCGACGGTTTTTTGTCGGTTTTGATGAAACCGAGCGGCAGTTGATGGCGCTTAGCGGTGCATGTCGTCGCAGGTGTCCAAAACATGGCGGTAGATGAGGTTTGATGTAACATAAGGAGACATCGAGCCACAGCAATGGGAGTGGTTTTTATGAAGAAGTATTTAACCTTGGCGGTGCTGCTTTTTGCCCTCATATCGGCACAATGTGGGCATGCTGAGCTTCTTTATGGCACCGTAAAAGAAGTAGTAGATGGCGACACGGTAAAGGTAGAGCTTGCTTCAGGTGCTGTGGAGACGGTGCGGTATCTTTTGATCGATACTCCCGAACTTCACCACCCCAAGCGCGGGGAGGAGGAGTTAGGGAAAGAGGCATACTTGGCCAACAGGGCGCTTGTGCAGGGCAGGCGGGTGGCCCTTGAGCTCGACCAAGTGACAAAAGACAGATACGGGCGCTTGCTGGCTTATGTGTGGCTCGAGACGCCGTCGGGAAGGGAGTTGGTCAACGCCGTTTTGGTGGAGAGGGGATTGGCCCTTCCTTACGTATTCCCCCCAAACGAGCGATATCTGCCTCTCATACGCGAGGCTGCTTCGAGGGCGCAACGTCGGGAAAAGGGCCTGTGGGGCAGGGCAAAATGGAGGTTTTTTACGCCCGAACAGATGTGGGCCGAATTGCCGTACCTTGCCGGATTTTTCGTCACCTTGAGGGTAAAGCCGGAGGAGATAGTGCACAGCGGCAGTCGATACTTATTGGTCCAGGGTAAAGGCAGGAGCGTCGTTGTGGTCTATAAAGACAATCTGCACCTCTTTCCTTCCCTGGACGAGCTGAAAGGGCGCCCTTTTAGGATAGTAGGCAAGGTTACGGCGGGATACAGAGGGGCCGAGGTCGTGTTGAACGACCCGCTTCAGATAATGGCCGTCCAGAGACCCGCCGAATTGGCGCAGATGTAACAAAAGTGTAAATTTTTGCGATTTATCCACAATTGGCTCCACTTATCCACATCCCAGGCTAAATCCATAAAGCTACCGACCTCTTCGCCAGGCGGCAGGGTATAATAAAAAGGTAAATTTAGGAGGTGAACGGCGTGGATAAGAAGAAGTTATCCAAGTGGATTTTGATATGCGCCGGCATCGTCGTAGCCGTTTTGGCGATAGGGTTCATCGTGCTTTTAAACAGCGACATAGGAAGCGAGCAGGTTGCCAAAGAGTTGGAGTCAGCCGGCCAGGCGATCAACGGCGATATATCGGTTTCGTCGGTCCGCGGAAATCCTATAGTAGGCTATTCGATAGAGGGACTTTCTCTCACCTCCCCTGTGGGGCTTGACCTCTCGGCCGAGAAGATCAACTTAAACCTGGACCTCTCGGGCCTGCTGAAAGGAAAGGTTGCGCTGAGTTCCGTCAACCTAAAAAGGGTAGCAGTCGACATAAAGGACCCTGCGAGATTGAAGGAACTTTTCCCGGCAGGGCCGGGAGGGGAGCTCGTTCTGCCCGAGCTCGAGATCAATGTCAGCGATATCGCGGTAACGATACCTCAGGTCAGTTTTGCCATATCGCAGGGGAAAGCCAATCTCTCCCCTTCCGCCGTTGACTTTAGCTTCAAAGGGAAGGTTTCGGATATAGAGGTCGAGGAGGAGGGAAGGGTCAGGATAGACAAAGGCACCATCGTTTTAGAAAAAGACACAGTGAGGATGGGCGGAGCCGTGCTTGAGGCCTCGGGAAAGCTCTATCCGGAGCTCGATCTTTCTGGAAAGCTCGAAGGGCTCGATCTCGTCAGATTGACGGCACTTTGGCCGGCCTCCCAAAAACTGGGCGTAGAGGGAAAGCTATCCGGCGCCTTTACCGCTCGAGGCCCGTTGAGTGCTCCTTCGATCGAGGGAGAATTGGCCGTAAGCGGCGGCAAGATATACGGGACCGCCATCGATAAGGCCACTGGCAAGTGGCGCTTTGCCGAGGGCAAGCTGTACGTAGAGCCCATCGAGGGGAAAGTCCTTGGCGCATCGGTAGGCGGGTCGCTTGCCTTGACGCTCGAGAATTTGCAGACTAAGTTGACACTAAATGCAGAAGGGTTTGATCTCGCTCAAGCGCGGCAGATATTTCCTAAACTCCCGCCCGTGGAGGGAAAGGTAGAGAAGGCCACGCTCTCGCTGGCCGGGTCTCTCTTAACGCCCACTGGAGAGGTGAAGGTTTCAATCCCTTCCCTGAAGGTCGCGGGCATTCCGGTCGAGTCCATTGAAGCGACGGCTGGGCTTTCTTCTAAAAAAGAGATTTCCTTAAGCAGTAAGGGGCTCTTTATGGGTTCTCAGGCCACGGCCACGGGCAAGGTGTTTTTGGAGGAAGAACCGCGCATAAACGTCTCCCTTGCGGCACCGGGCTTGTCGCTAAAAAAGGTGACCAGCTACTTCCCTCAAACTCAAAAACTTAATATCGACGGCAACGCGGAGGTCAAGCTCACGGCGGAGGGAAAAGCATTCGCCCCGAACCTGAGCGGTACGCTGCGTTCCGATAGCGTAACCGTGCAGGGGGTGGCGCTTCGCTCCATAGATGCCTCGTTTGCGTTAGAGGGCGATTCTTTCGTCGTCAATTCGGCATCAGCTAAGTTGTACGACGGAACGCTTTCTGCCTCCGGACGCATCGAAAGCCTGCTCAAGGAACCGGTGCTTGCTCTACAGGGCGATGGCAAGGGTTTGCCTGTGGAGGCCGCAAGGTCTTTTGTGCCTGCCATTCCAGAAGGCGTTGCGGGTAAGGTCGATGTGGAGTGGAAAGCGTCGGGCAAGCTCGCTTCTCCGAGCATCGAGGCGACCGCGCGGTCTTCGGCACTCAACTTATATAAGGGCATGAGCCTCAAGGCTTTGGAGGCGCAATTCGCCTACGCTCCTCAAAAATTGGAGATCTCAAAAGCCAAGGCCTCTCTGTTGGACGGCAGCCTTGAGGCTGCGGGTGCGGTCTCTTTGGCCGATGGGGGTGCCCTCGACGTTAAAGGCTCGTTCAAAGAGGTCTCCTTGGGGGCTCTGCCCTTCGAGGCGCAGCTTCCGTTAGAGGGGCGCCTTTCGGGGACGTTCCAGTTGAGCGGCGCGCTGACTGCACCCGCGCTTCAGGCAGAGGCGCAGGTGCCCCATCTGACGGCGGGGCCGGTCTCGCTGGAGAACATCCAGGTTGCGCTCAAGGGAAGCCCAACCCATTTTGCCACGGAGAAGTTGACCGCATCGCTCGGCGGCGCTCCTATCGTCGGGAAGGTGGAGGCCAAAAGCGAAGAGGGCAAGTGGAAGGCCAATTTTGAGGCCTCTGGCGAGGGCATAAATGCAGCTAAGTTTTTGTCCGAAGGATATGCTGGTTTAGTTGAAGGGACCTTGAACTTCAACTTCAACGGAGAATATGGCGGAAGCCTCAAGGGGACCGGGCGGATCACGTCGCCCGAACTGACCGTCCGCGGAGCAAGGCTCAACGACGTCGAGCTCCCTGTAGCCTTGGACGGCGAGAAGCTTTCGCTGGGCGAGGGGAACGCCCTCCTATACGGTGGTAAATTGACTGCGGGCGTAGCGCTATGGTTGGAGGGGTTGGAATGGCAGGCCAAGGTGCACGCCGAGGGCGTAGATATGGAGCCGCTCCTGAAAGAGGTCGTAGCCCTTGAGGGGAGAGTAACCGGCAAGGCCTCGCTCGATTTGGAGGCAAAGGGCAAGGGTGCGAACACGAAAAACCTATCCGGGCAAGGGAAATTCCAGGCCAAAGACGGCGAAATAGCTGACTTTAAGGCCGTCAAGGCTGCAGCCGCCATCGCCGGGCGTAAAAGCATACCTTACAGCACTGCAGCGGTTAACTTCGTCATGGACGGGGTTTCCGTGTATATAATGCCGGGAAGCCACATGACGGCTCCAGCGGGCGACCCGCTTTACCGCTATGTGAACATAGACGGAAGCGTGTTCTACACCAAGAGGCTGGAGCTTCACGGCATGGCCGAGGTGAATTTACAAGTTTTAAATGCTTTTGTCGGTGCTGTGAAGGGGGTTGCTACGGGCGGAGCATCGATTCAAGAGGCGCTTCAAGGGCTTTTGGGCGGCATAATGCCCGGCTCTTCGACGGGGGATTTTCGGGAGGTCTCTTTCGACATCGCCGGCACGTTCGACTCTCCAAAACTCATGAGCCTGCAAGTCCAAAGAAAGCCTACAGAGCAGCAACCCACGGGGACCACAGATGACAAGCAACAACTCAAGCTCGATATACCCGTGGGGAGCGGAACAGAATCGGGCAACAGCACGGGAGATCAACTGAAGAAGCAGATCCTTCAGCAGATATTCAAGAGCATTCAGGACTGAGCGCTATCGGTGTTTTTGGGAGGGTATTTCAGGGCCTTTATGTCCTCGAACTCGACTTTCTCTTTCACCAGGTCCCCCAAGCGGGAAACCTTCACTCGTACGAAAGGTCCGCCCTCCCAAAGCCTCTTTTGCTCGATATTGCGCTCCATCCTCATTCTTGAAACGGGCCAGTAGCGGACGCCTATCGTCGTCGTATCCTCCAGGATACACCTGAGCGCCGCATCGAGCTCTGCGTACGTAGCCAATGCCCTGAGAACGAATAGAGGACGGCCTTTTTTGCCCAAACCCTGGAGGAGGTGGGCCTCGAGCGTCGACTCTTGGAGGCGTTCGAGGGCAAGGGCGATCTCTTCGCCTGTGATGTCGTCGAGCGTGGCCTCGAGCATATAAACCTCTTCGAGGCTTTCATCTCTTGTTTTTATGGCCCTTATGGGCGTAGTGTAGCGTGGGTCGAAAGAGGCGCCATAGGAAGTTCGCTGCGGAACTATCGAAGGTAGGGCACGGACGAAGCGCGCCCCTGTAGCTAACATCACGCATCCGAGCGGGGAAGTTCCCACACCGTGACGGTTGCTGCCGAGAAGGGGGATGTTTCTCTCGGCGGCGATGGCGAAGATGACCGAATTCGCCAAAAACGTATCACCGTCTGGAGCTCCGGAAACGCACAAGGGCGTCGAAAGCGCCTCTTCTTTCATCTCTGAGAGCAAGACGAAAAAAGTCAGGGCCGAGGCGATCCTCGAAACCTCTCCTTCTATCCCTAAAGGAGTTTCGTCCACAGGCGTGCCGCTCAGCGATGCGCGGCAACGCGCGACCAATTCGACAGCGGAGAGTGCCCTTTCTAAGGCTTCCCTCGGAGCAGAGGCAGCATCGGCAACTTTTTCGAGCCAAGACTTCGCTTCGTCCAGCGATCTATGTCTATGGTGCGATGCACGGGAAACGCAAGGGCAAACCTTGAGGGATGTCATGCCGTCCCGCGCAACGCTTTCAATGGAGAAAGAAAGGCCCTCCGTCCAGTTGCCGTCGGTCAGGCGCTTTGAAGCCGCTTCGCCCGATATCGATACGAGGCTCGAAAGGAGTCTGCCTTCGTCAACGCCTGAAGTGTGTGCCTCAAATATTATCATCGCAGTTAACCTTTGAAATTTTGGCTGTCGGGCAACTGGCGGCTCTCTTTTTGTATGGAGCGGTTGAGCTTGCCGCCGACATGCCCTTCGAGGTCCATCGCCACGAAAGAAAAGCCAAAACCCCTCAAGAGACTTGCGATATCGCGCCGCAGTGACCATGCCCTGTCCATCTCTGTTGGACTTACCTCCGCCACGGCGAGCCCGTGGGGGAAACACCTCACTCTAAACTCTGAAAAGCCCATTTCGTGCAGGCTTTTCTCTGCGGCTTCCACCATCTTTAGCAGCTCGGCCGAGAGTGGAAAGCCGTATGGGAAGCGAGATGCGAGGCACGGCGAGCTGGGGCGGTTCCAGCATTCCAACCCCATGGCTTTGGCTGCGCTCCTTATTTCGGCTTTGGAAAAGCCCACCTCGGCCAGCGGATGCCGCACGCCGGCTTCGTCCGCAGCCCTTAGGCCCGGCCTGTAGTCGTTTAAGTCGTCGGCGTTTGCGCCGTCGCAAAAAGCTCCATCCCACCCAGTTTCTTCAGCCCATGCCAGGGCCAACTCTTGGCGGTGCTTCCTGCAGTAGTAACAGCGATCCGGCCCGTTTGCCCTGACTTCGTCAACGTCAAATTCGTTTGAGTCGATGATGTAATGCTCCATTTTTGCAAGCTGAGCCCACTTTGCGGCTTCTTCGGCCTCTTCTGCCGGGGCGAGGGATGAGCGAAAAGTGATAGCGACGGCGTTACCGCCCAAGGTTCGCCGCGATACCTCGGCCAAGAATGTGCTGTCTACTCCGCCGGAGAGTAGTATTGCCACTTTGCCCATCGATGCGATATGATTTTTTAGTCTCTCTACTTTATCCGCCAAATTCCTCTCCAAATTGTGCACCCCTTTTGTAATTATAGGCGAAAGCGCAATCTTGCCTCTATAATAAAAGCGGCTGCGCGAAAAAATCCAGCCGGGGGGATGGCCTTGAGGATAAAAGCCCCGCCGCTTAAGGCGTATTTTATAGCGATGATTGCTGTGGCATGCAGCGCCTTTGCCCTTGGCGGTTTTCTTTGGCTCGGTGAGCGCAATCTGGGGACAGGCTTGGTGCGCTCGCAGCTTTATGGTGCCCTCGCTTCTGTCTGCGGGAACTCTGCCGAAGTGGGTGAGGTGACGGGGAACTTCCTCATCGGCTACAGAGTCAACGGCCTGCGCATATCAGGTCCGGATGGGGAGGCTTTCTCGGCCGAGCGTGCTCGGATCAGGATAGATTTGTTTTCGATCTTGAGAGGAAAACCTGCTGCGAAAGAGCTCATAATAGCTGGATGCGCTGTCGACCCAATAAGACTGGGTTCCCTCCTTAAGTTGGGGAAAAGCGGTGGTGGGACTCCACCCGTCGAGCAACTCCATTTTCGAGATGTCGCCGTCAGCTATCCGATGGGCGAGATCTTTTTTGAAGACGCCCTCCTGGCTCTCCGGGATGACGGCGTAGATGCCGTTATGGAAGGAAAAATAAACGGCCTGGACTTTCAGGGGAAGCTCTTTGTTAAAGGCCACACTTCTGGCACGGGCGCAAGCCTCGAGAGGTTTTCGCTCAAGCTCGCCTCTGGAGGGAAGGTCGCTCTTTCGGGGGATCTTCTTCCCGAGTTGGACTTGGTTGGCTTGGCTCAAGACATAACCCACGAGGCCTTGCTTTCTCTCTTTCCTCAGCTTGCGGCGGTAGGTCCTCATGGCGTGCTCGATATGGAACTCCGCATTGCCGGTTCGCCAAGGCAAGCGACGGTGGAGGGAAAAATCACTAGCGCCAGTGGGCGCATCGCCGGTTTTCCCATAGAAAGCGCAAAGGCCTCATGGCAGCTTGTCGGTCGGTCGCTGCGCTTTTTTGATCTCGACGCTTCTGTTTTTGGGTCGCGCCTCTTGGGTGAGATGTCTTTTGACCTATCGACAAGGCCGGTTGTCATAGAGGTGAAGCTCTCTGGTGAGGGTTTAGATATAGATAAGTGGAAGGCGCGATTCAGCTGGCTTTCTTTCGCAAAAGGTGTAGCCAACTCGTTCGAAGCCGATTTGTCTGGAGCGTTGTGGGCACTTTCAGGTGATGTCAAGGTCAATGCCAAGTCCTTAGACCTTGCCGGTTATAAAATAGACGAACTCAAGGCAGATCTTTATTTAACTGAAGGAAAGAAAGTTAAAGTAAAAGGAGACGGCAAATGGCTGGGTGCGCCATTAAAAACCCAGGGTGTTGTGGCTATTATCAATGGTAAAACTAATTTAGACCTCGAAGTAACGCTTAAAGGATTTTCACTTAATGGACTGGCTAAGCGCTTTGATGCGTTATCTCCTATTTCACCTGAGGGACTTGTAGATTCATCGCTCCGCCTTAAGGGCTTTCTTCCGAATGTGGCTGTTGAGGGTAGCGCGCGCTCAAGCGTCATAAGGATTTTTGGCGAACGCTTGGAGCAATTTGACGTTTCTTTCGAGTTGCTTAATGGAAATTTATCGATTAAGAGCCTATCTGCGCGATGGAACGGAGCTAGTGTATCTGCAAGTGGTGCATTTAAAGAGCTTCCTTCAGGTAATCCTTTATTTCAAATGCAAGGCAAAGTGTCGCGCCTTTCTGTAGCGGCGCTAAAAAGCAAATTTAAAATTCCAGAGGGGATATCTGGAGAATTCGATGCTTCTTGGAGCCTTTCCGGAAGTTCCAAAAGCCCTCTTTTTCGAGTTAATGCCGTTTCTAAGGGGGTCTTGACCCCCTTAGGTGTGCTTAAAGATACTAATATTGTTGTTAATTACGAAGGCGCTAAGGCGTTTTTGGATTTAAAGGGCAAAATATTTGGAGGAAGCGTGAATTTAAGCGGGCAGATATTGCCAGACGTCGCCGTTGAAGGTGCTGCTAAAGGGATCGATTTAAGAATGGCCGGTGAAGCGTTTTCCCTGCCCTTGAATGGGGTAGCAAACGGGCAATTTAAGGCTTTTGGCGCCTTATCTAAGGTTCAGTGGAACTTAGAGCTTGAGACTGAGGAATCCTTTATTGGCCCAGCGGCGGTTGATATGGCTAAAATTTCTTTCTTTAATAAAGATAAGGAACTTAGCGTGAAAGTTGATGCTAACATGCTCGGTGGAAGTGCAAATATGGCTGGTCTTATTTTGCTTTCCGAGAAAAAGATTGCCCTTGAAGGCAATTTTTCGGATGTCGGAGTTGATTCAAAGTCCGGTTTTCCTTTTAATGGAACGCTTTCTGGTAAGATTGCCGTTGGCGGTGCAATTGCTTCGCCTGAAGTTAGGCTTGAAGGAAATTCTTCTGAACTTGGCATTAGAGGGTTTTACCTTTCTGACGCGACGTTTGCCCTTGTTATGAGGGGAAAGAGCGCTACTATAGAAATGATCAAAGGGCGCTTAGGGGAATCTCCCTTTGAGGCCTCAGGAACAGTTGTATTTAAAGAAAAAGGAGCTTTAAACCTTTCCTTAAACGCTAAAAGAGTAAGTGTGGCATCAATTTTAAAAGATAAAAGTGGCTTGTTTCGCGGTGAGGCAGATGTTTCGATTTTCTTGCGAAATAAAGGACATAATGCTTTTAGTGGCAGCGGTAGATTTTATTCAAAAGAGCTTTCCATGGGTTATTTTTCTATTTACGATGTTGATATCCCATTTTCTATTAGTGGAAGCGAAATAGTCGTAAAAGGCGGCAAAGGGTTATTATATGATGGAGAAAGCAGCATTAATGGCTCATTTGATATAACAAAGCGAGTTTTCAAAGCTACATTTGAGGCAAAGGGGTTAGATTTAAAAGCAGCGCTTGCCGAGGCACTTCGCTCAAAAGGTTCGATCTCTGGCAAGGCTAATCTTTCGCTCAGTGTAGAAGGCAGTGTCGCCGGAAGGTTGTTTTTAAGAGGCATAGGTCAGCTTAATGCCACGAATGGTGAGCTTTATAAATCTCTATCTATAACTTTTGCCTTCGATAACGGAGGCCTTTACATATTTCCTGGCAGCAGGGCGTCGGCTCCGGTTAACAGCCCTCTATATCGCTACATAACGGCAGACGGAAGTATTACTAAAGAAGCGGTAGACCTTAACTGCTATGGCAACATTAACATAAAGGCTTTAAATGCCCTTGTAGGCGCACTTAAAGAGTTGTCTCAGTTAGCTCAAAGTAGCCAGCAGTTATCTCAAGAAAGTTTGGCAGGAATCCTTGCCGGCTTTTTTGGCGGCATTACGACGAAAGAGTTCCAGGAGGTTTCTTTCCACCTTGGTGGGAGGCCAGATAAGCCATATCTCCATAATTTGCAAGTATATAAGCCTACATCTACTTCGCCTCTACCTTATTCTTCTATGGGGCCCGATAGAAAAGGTTATGACGATACGGACAAGATCGAAATCACCCTGAACTTTCCCCAAGGAGGAGGCGGTAGCGGAGACCAGGTTACAGGGCAGCTCTTGGAACAGCTTCTTAAGCAATTGCTAAAGCCGAAGGAGCCGTAGGCAGATTGCGAGCCATAAAAATTTGGAATAAAAGAGTGGGAGGAGTCAGATTGAAATACAATTTTGATAAAGCGATCAACCGCAAAAATACTGGATGCAAGAAGTGGGACGGTCTCAAAACTTGGTATGGCGAAGACGACTTGATACCTATGTGGATAGCGGACATGGACTTCGAGTCTCCTCCATGTGTAGTAGAGGCGATTGAGAGGCGGGCTGCCCACGGGGTGTATGGCTACCCGATAAGAGAAGATTCTTTCTACGAGGCAGTCACAGGCTGGATGAAACGCCACCACGGCTTTTCTGTAGACCCGAGTTGGGTCGTTCCATCCCCAGGTGTGGTGCCGGCGCTTGCCTTTGCTATTTTAGCCTTTACAAATCCAGGCGACAAAATAATAGTTCAAAGTCCAATATATCCGCCTTTTTTCTCCGTTATAGCGGACAACGGGAGACAAGTGCTCGTTAATCGCCTAAGGCTTGAGGGTGGCAAATATGCCATGGACTTTGACGACCTTGAAAGGTCTATTGACTCGCGCACCAGGATGATCTTATTGTGCAACCCCCATAATCCAGTGGGGAGGGTCTGGAAAGAGAAAGAACTGTCAAAACTTGGGGAAATATGTCTGAAGCACAACATAACTATCGTTTCTGATGAAATTCATTCAGACGTCATTTATCGAGGAAATAAACACATCCCCGTAGCCACCCTTTCTCCGCAGTTGCTTGAAAGTTCTATTACATGTATGGCTCCGAGCAAGACGTTCAACATACCCGGTTTGGCCACCGCGATAAACATTATTCCAAACGAAAAAATGAGGCAGGATTTTCAAAACGTCATCGAAGGCTTACATCTTGCGACAGGCAATGTTTTTGGGATCGTGGCGTTGGAAGCGGCGTATAACAGAGGAGAGGAGTGGCTTAAAGAGCTCATCGACTATCTTGAAAATAACATTAACTTTTTGTCTTCTTTCCTCAAAAAGCGAATCCCCCAAATAAAACTGATAGAACCGGAAGGCATGTTTGTTGTGTGGCTCGATTGTAGGGAACTCCCGATCGAAAGCGCGCACCTGAAGGACTTTTTCGCGAAAGAAGCTAAAGTAGCCTTAAACGACGGGATTACCTTTGGCCCGGGCGGCGAAGGTTTCATGCGCATGAACGTAGGATGCCCCCGAAGCACCTTGGAAGAAGGGCTTTTGAGGATCGAAAAAGCCGTCAAAAGCCTTTAACGATAAGCCACCCTTAGGGGGGCGCCCTGCTCCGTCCCTAAGGGTGCGCTTGCCATGCAAAATTTTTGCCTCTTGGTTGGACCTCACCTCAGCATAGCGGGCATAGAGGCCTCGAAAAGTTGTTACATAAATCTTGAGGAGCTATGCTATAATACAAAGCAAAAGGCTCACGCGCTATTTGAAATGCTATCTGATAATCTATGCAAACAAAGTTTATACACGCAATATATGCCATCGCAATTTTACTGGTCAATCTTGTTTTACTTTAGTGGCATACACAATCACGATTAATTAGTAGTTGTTTAATTTGTCCCCAAGTTACTTGGTAAGGTATATTTTACCCATTAATATATCAAGAATAGAATATATTATAAGTAAAAATTAAATAAACGGAGGTTGGTTCAATGAAGTATGATCTTTTACTAAAGGGAGGACGTTTAGTCGACCCCAAAAACGGAGTAGATAAACTGTTGGACATTGGTATTAAAGGCGGAAAGGTAGAGGACGTTGGGGAAGACCTTGATCCATCTTGTGCAATGGAGTGCTTCGACGTTCGAGGGCTTGTCGTTATCCCTGGTGTGATCGATATACATGTCCACGTTTCGGAGTGGATTGGAGGACGATTGGGTCATAAAATGATGGCTCAAGCTGGAGTGACCACCGCTGTGGATCTCTCTGGACCTATAGATGGCGTACTTGCAATTGCTAAGGATTATGGAGCTGGTTTGAATATCGCATGTCTTCATTATGTTAGACCTGGCCATACGGTATCTAGCGATAATCCGTCTATGGAAGAACTTATGCAACTTATTAATAAAGTGATGGAAAAGGGTGCGTTGGGTTATAAAATCTTGGGTGGCCATTATCCATTAACCCCTGAAGCTACAGCTCGCGCTATCGAAGTAGCGAATAAACAAAGGGCTTACGTGGCATTTCATGCTGGAACAAAAGCTCACGGATCCAACATTGATGGTTTCATTGAAGCAGTGGAATTAGCAGGCAAAAATAGATTACATTTGGCTCACATAAATAGCTACTGTCGTGGACAAATTATGCCAACACTCGAGGAGACCCAAAAAGCCATCGATCTTCTTGAGGCGCACAAAAATATCATAACTGAATCCTATCTCTCTCCGCTTAATGGGACAAGCTCCCAGTGTTCAGGTGGAGTTCCCGAGAGCGCTGTAACGCGAAAATGCTTGGAGGTTGGAGGATTTGAGCCTACAGAAAAAGGGTTTGAAGAGGCTATTCGTGCAGGCTGGGCCTTAATAAATGCAGAGCGAGGTGGCGTCAACGTTCTTCTTTCGGGGGAAGAAGGGGTTAACTATTGGCGTGCGCGGAATACGCTTGGCACTGTGAGTTTTCGGGTTAATCCTGGAGAGAGCCGCTATATTCTGGCTACAGCTAAAAGAAGGGACGCATCCTTCGTAGTCGATGCGATAAGTACTGATGGTGGAGGGATTCCGCGAAATGCCACCGTGGAGCTGGGTTTAGGGTTGGTGCATTGGGGAGGTATGACATTAGCTGAATTCGTTCAGAAAGCCTCCGTAAACCCAGCAGCAATTTTGGGTCTTTCCACCAAAGGGCACCTTGCTCCTGGTGCTGATGCAGATGTTACCGTGGTAGATTTGGAATGCTGCAAGCCATATCTTGCCATTGCAAATGGGAAGCTTATCATGCATCGGGGAGCTGTTGTAGGAAAGTCTGCCATTATAATCACAACTGAAAAAGGTCGAACTGCCGTTGAGAGTCTTGGCTTTCAACCTTGTATTGTAGATTTAGAGCAAAGCGGTTTTTATAAAATGCGCGCGGGTGAGTGTTGACAATTGATCTGACTATGCTACAGTGCTATAAAGGTGGTGAGGGCAGGTGGAAGATTTTGCCTTCTTGAAATCATGTTTTGATCGTTTTTACCATGTAGGGGCTTTGCCTAACGGGGGTGTTAAACGCCTGGGTTATACCGTTGAGGAAAATGCTATGCATCAGATCCTCAAAGAAATCTCTAGTGAAATGGAATTCTTTTTTCGCACTGACGAAGTAGGTAACAGTTTCGTTTCCTTGAATAATCCATTATTTCCTTTTGTAGTTGGTTCTCATTTGGACTCTGTGCCTAACGGTGGCAGATACGACGGCGTAGCGGGTATATTGGCAGGACTGTTGCTCCTAAAATGGGTCAAGGAACGCGCTCTTGATCTTCCTCTCTCTGTGGTGGCGTTCAGATGCGAAGAATCCAGCCGATTTGGCCAGGCCACAGTAGGAAGCCACCTCGCATCAGAAAAGCTTGGAGATAAATTGGCTATTCTCCACGATAGTGATGGTGTTACCCTTGAGGAGGCCATAAAAAAGGCCGGCTTTAGTCCTCGCCCTTACAAGCTTAAAGTTCGAGGTTTTCTTGAACTTCACATTGAACAGGGAAGAGTCCTCGAAGAGAAAAGGATTCCCATAGGAATTGTTACTTCCATTGCTGCACCGGTGAGGTTGTGGCTCGATATAAAGGGGCGTCAAGACCATTCAGGGGCAACGCCAATGGAGATGCGAAAGGATGCCCTGGCTTTTGCATCGGAGGTAGTGCTCCTCGTAGAAAAACTTGGCAGGGCTGAATCGCACAGAAAAAGCGTTGCAACAGTAGGCGTGCTTCATCTGGAGCCAAACGCGATGAATGTCGTTCCTGGACATGTGGAGCTTGGGATTGATATCAGGGGGATTGATCTGCTAAGCAGGGAGGAGGTGGTTCAGGGCCTGGTAAAGGGCGTTGAGGAAATTTCTCGAACGAGGGATGTAGAGTATGTGTTAAAGGAAATCTCCAGGGAGGATCCTGTTTCAATGGATGAAGAGATCATATCTGGCCTCAAACATGCTGCTACTTTCGAGGGTGTACGTTTCCTGGAGATGCCTAGCGGAGCGGGACATGATGCAATGGTAATGGCGAGTGTAACAAAAGCAGGAATGCTTTTCATTCCATGTAAGGGAGGAATAAGCCACAACCCTCAAGAGGAGGCCAATCTTGAGGATGTACAGTTGGGGGCAAGGATAATGTTGCGGTATCTGGAAGAAGCTGCAAAAGGAGGCGATTGACATGGTATATATAGGTGGAATAATCGTTATCTTGACATTCGCAGCTATTGTTAAAGGTTACGAAACACGACTTACACTTTTCATTTCGGGGCTTGTAATGTCTCTCCTCGTTTTAAAGCCTATGGCTGCCTTTGATGCTTTTTTCAAAACGGCAGCGCATTCTACTCTTGTGCCGATTATATGTAGCGTTATGGGTTTCGCTTATGTGGCAAAGCTTACTAAGTGCGACGAACACCTTGTGCGTATGTTAACGGATCCATTGAAAAAAGTGCAAGCAATTTTAATCCCAGGCGCCGTTATTGTAACCTTCGTTATCAATATCGCCCTGACCAGTGCGGCTGGAGTCTCTGCGGCAGTAGGAGCTATACTTATACCGGTGCTAATTAGAGCAGGTGTTAAACCAGAGATGGCTGCTGCTGCCGTATTCGCGGGAACATTTGGTAGTGTCTTAAGTCCAGGAAATCCTCACAACGTCTACGTAGCTGATCTGGCCAAGGTAGAAGTTATGAGCATTATTTCAGTTCACGCTTTAACGAGTGTGATCTGCGGTATTATAAGTGCCGTTGCCCTATCTGTCGTGGCGCACATAAGAGGTGAGGTTAGTGGATGGGCCTCTGATAGCACTGCTCAGACAAGTGGTACCATTCAAGATGGCTCTATCAATGTTCTTATGGCTATCGTGCCTCTTATACCCTTAGCCATTCTTATACTCGCTACTCCGCAAGTGGGTCTTCTCCCTAAAAGTATTAACGTGCCGACAGCTATGATCATTGGGGCCTTTATCGCCTGGGCTGTAACGCGCGTAAAACCGAGAGAGATATCTAAATCTTTCTTCGAGGGGATGGGATACTCATACGCTAACGTTATAGGGATAATTATCGCTGCATCAGTCTTCACTGCGGGTATGGGAGCTATCGGGCTTACTGATTCACTCATTGAAGCTATGAAACGGTCTGAGCACGTGGTGAAACTTGGAGCAACGTTCGGCCCATTTCTTATCGCCGTACTCGGAGGTTCTGGAGATGCCGCAACTCTCGCCTTTAACGCAGCGATCACTCCTCGAGCCGCTGAATTCGGGCTTTCGATACCAACCCTTGGTTCTATAGCCAACCTCGCTGGGGCTTTGGGAAGGACGATGTCACCAGTTGCTGGTGCAGCCATTGTCTGTGCTGGCATAGCCAAGGTGAATCCTATTGAGCTTTCAAAACGAACCTGGCCTGGGATGTTGATAGCTGCTGTGGTAGCTATGTTGATGCTGCTTTAAATGATAGTTAATAAAAAGATTCTTAAGAAAGGAAAGGAGAACAAATCCATGACTCTCAAAATCGAACAGCTCGTTCAAAAGATTGAGCCACACCTTATTGCAATGCGACGAGACTTTCACCGCTATCCTGAACCTGGTTGGACAGAGTTTAGGACAGCCTCCTTCGTGGTTAAAAGACTTAAAGAGCTACAATTCGACGTTTTATATGGTGGTGAAGTAGTAAAAGAAGAAGCTATGATGGGTGTCCCCTCAAAAGAGGAACTCGATGAAAGCGCAAAGAGAGCCATATCCGAAGGTGCCGACCCAGAAATTGTGGCAGCGATGGCTGGGGGTAAGACGGGTGTTGTTGGGATACTTGATACTGGCCGACCGGGACCGACATTGGGCTTTCGTGTTGATATGGATGCAAACGATGTTGACGAGGCAAAGGATCCAGACCATCGCCCAGCGAGAGAAGGATTTGCCTCGACACACCATGGCGCTATGCACGCCTGTGGCCATGATGCTCATACGGCTATAGGTTTAGGTCTCGCTGAGGTATTGGCAGAGCTTAAAGATGAGCTAAAGGGGAAGATCAAGCTTGTCTTCCAACCAGCTGAAGAAGGAGTTCGAGGAGCCAGAGCCATGGCTGAGGCGGGTGTGGTAGACGACGTAGATTATATGATAGGTGTTCATGTGGGTGTTACATGCAAGAAGCTTGGTGAATTGATCTGTGGCGGCACGGGGTTCTTAGCCACAACCAAGCTTGATGTAACATATGAGGGCGTTCCGGCTCACGCAGGAGCTGAACCACACCTTGGTAAAAACGCTCTTCTGGCTGCCGCTACGGCTGTTTTAAATCTTCATGCCATACCAAGGCACGGCGAAGGTGCTACACGCATAAATGTAGGAACACTCCGCGCAGGGACAGGAAGGAATGTGATTCCCGCTAAGGCTGACATGAAAATCGAAACGCGAGGGGTTACAACAGAACTCAACGAGTTTATGAAAGAAAAGGCTCTGCAGATATTAAAAGGTAGCGCTGCGATGCATGATGTGAAGGTCGAGATTGTTGAAGCTGGGGGTGCTTTGGGAGGTGAACCTAGCGAGGGATTGGTGCTTAAAGTAGCCGAGGTTGCCAAGACAATCCCAGACTTTAGTGAGATCCATAAATATGGTCCAGGCGGAGGGAGCGAGGATTACACTTACTTTATGTCTCGCGTGCAACAAAAAGGAGGAGAGGGAACTTTCATCTATGTTGGAACAGAGCTTGCTGCGGGACACCATAACTCGCGTTTTGACATAAACGAAAAGGTCATTCCTCTTGCAGTAAAACTGCTGGCAGAACTCACACTAACCCTTGCCAAGTGAGATTAATATGGATAAATGGGGTCAGAGCTGGGCTGTGTGTTAAAGAACAGTATCTGGCCCCAAGTTGCTTTTGGACTCACATGATATCAGGAGGGTGCACTTTACCAAAAGATGTTCTTTGCGACGAAGAAAATCTTTTCGCCACCCTGAACCTTTACGTTGTTGCCCTTGAGATTTTCTCCTTTGAGTCCCACCTTGGCTTTGATATGGTTAGGTTGATCCTTTGGGCGGAAGGCGACCTTCAGGTTGATCAGGTTGAGCTCTTTTCCCGCTTTCTTCGGCAGATCGACCTTAATAAGAAACATGTGGTTATTGACGTGGACCTTTACGGTGTGGTCTTTTCCTGGCTTATCTTCAAAATCTTTTAATGAGACAGACGCATGTACAAAGGAGCCATCCGGAAGGTCTGTCTCTCCTCTTATGTGGAGTTTGTGCCCTTTGATGCTTAACTCGGTGATTTCAAATCGGGAGAAGAAGTCATCAGCGCCTGCCGTGTAGGGCAGGAAGCACGCCAAGAATAGCGCCGCCAAAACGACGCCGACGGCTGTCTTCTTTCTTCTCATTTAGATCTCACCCCCATATGCGCTCATAGCTATTTTGAATTAATTTACCTCCGGCATTGCTCATCGGCATCGGTAAATATACCGTGATCCGTGTCGTAGCAACAGCGCTTTTGCTCAAATATCGTAAGCGTCTTTGAATCATTTAAAATCTTCCGACCTACTATCGTCCTTAAAAGAATTGTCAGTTGATAAATCCCGTTAGGCGTGGAAGAAGGAGAATTAAATCAGGTATGTAAGTAATGAGGAAAACGGCGACCATTTCGGCCATTACAAAAGGCATTGCCTTCGGGATAATTTTTTCTAAAGAAACCTTCGCAATAGGGCTTACGGTAAAAAGACACACGCCGACCGGAGGCGTGGCAAGGCCTACGTTCAGGTTAACCAGCATGACGAGAGCGAAGTGAAGAGGGTGTATACCAAAACTGATGGCCACGGGAAGGAGTATCGGAGCCAATAAGATTACGCTAGCTCCTGTCTCCATAATCATTCCCATGAAAAAAAGCAGTATATTAACAATCAATAAAAAAATATATTTATTGGGGACTACGGTGGTCATGACTTGTGCAATATGTTCAGGGATTCTTTCAAGTGTAAGAACCATACTAAAAACTTGACTTGTAGAAATGATAAAGAGAATAGTTGCAGAGACTATACCGGCTCCGATAAGGCTATCTATCATATTTTTTGCTGTGAGGGCACGGTAATAAAAGATTCCCACTAAAAAAGCATAAAAACATGCTATGGCTGCTGCCTCTGTAGGCGTAAACATGCCTGACAAAATACCTCCGATAATTATAATGGGCACGAGAAGGGCAACCAGAGAACGCTTGATTATTTGCATTGCTTCTTTTCTTTCGATCCGTTCCGTCCTTTTGGGGTGGTTGTTTTTGACGGCGTAGTAGTAGGCCAAGACCATCAAAGAGGCGGCTACCAAAAGACCGGGGATAAATCCGCCCATAAAGAGGGCCCCCACCGATTCGCCCGTCACAGATGAGTAGATGACCATGATAATGCTTGGGGGAATAATGGGCCCGATGATCGACGATGTGGCCGTTACCGCCGCTGAATATTCTGGAGAGTATCCCTCTTCTACCATCGCGGGCACGAGTATGGACCCTATGGCGGCCGTATCTGCCACTGCCGCGCCGGTGAGGCCCGCGAAGATAATGCTAACCACGATGTTGACCTGCGCCAAGGCACCTCGCACACGGCCCACCAAAAGCCGAGCGAGGTTTACGAGGTCTTTTGTGATTCCGGTGTGGTTCATAAGGTTTCCGGCTAAGATAAAAAATGGAAGGGCAAGAAGTGTGTAGTTGTCTATGCCGCCGTACAACCTCGATGCGATGGCGACAAGAGGAATCCCTCGAAAGAAAATAAGATAAAGCAGGGGAACCAACCCGAGGACGAATGCGATCGGAATGCCGATTACGAGAGCCCCTACAAAAACAAAAGTCATAAAAAGTAACCCGGCATTCATTGTTTGATCTCACCTTCTTGTCCGCCGCTAATCATGTAAGGACGGAAATTTTCTTTTTCCCGCAAGATGCCTGCGAAAAAATATGTCATATGAACGATCATGAAGATAGATCCTAAAGGAAGGTTCATTTTGACCCATATCATAGGAACTCTAAGAATGGCCCCATATTGTCGGCGCGCGAGAAGCGCAGTTTGAAAAGTATATTTTGTAGTGATGACTAAAAAAACTATGATCGCAATATAACCAACGATAATGGCTATTTTCATCGTACGTTTGTTCATTTTTAGGAGAAAGTATTCAATGCCGATGTGGTTTTGCACTTTTAACGCCACTGATGCTCCTATATAGGCAATTCCGATAAGAAACCATCGCATAAGTTCTTCGTTCCAAGAAAGAGCACTGCCCATTATACGGAAGAAAACTCCAACGATTGCTAAAATAGTAACGCCTAAAACGTATGCGAACATGATCCACTTCGCTATTGTATATGTTAGATCGCTTGCCTTTTTGAGGATGTTAATCATGATAGCGCCTTGATACCACCTTATTAGGGATTTTGTCGGTCAAAAGGAGGGGCAGTCCGCTGTCTCCAACGAACTGCCCGAGATTTGCTCACAAAGGCCGATCTCGAAAGATCATCGTCTCCAACCAGTTCGGGCTTCTGCCTTTTTGACCTCGAGCAGGAAGGTGTCAACCACTTCTTTCCCCAACTTGCCTTGGAGATACTCAATAACTGCAGGTTGTGCGAGTTCTCGGAACCGCTGAATTTCATCAGCGGTTGGGATATATATCTGCATATGTTTGGCAATAATTTCATACTCTACAATATTGGACACCATGCGTTCGGCAACCCTGTCAGCCTCTGCGCCTAACTTGGCCCCTTGTTTAATAATTTGCTGGGCGGCTATTGGGAGGCTGTTGAATTTGTTGGCGTTCATGACCATGATGTCTTCGCTCCAAACGTGTCCATCCAATGTCAAATATTTTTGGACCTCATAAATCTTGCCAAGAGCAATAGGGGCAAGACCGTTTTCGTGACCATCGACTACGCCTGTTTGAAGCGCAGTATATGTTTCATTCCATGCAATTGGCACAGCGCTAGCACCCAACGATTCAATTAGCTTTACGTAAACAGGACTTTCCATAACGCGAAACTTAAGCCCTTTGAGGTCTTCGGGTTTGCGGATTTCGCGGACGTTATTGGTGAAATGGCGCCAACCGTTTTGACCGATTGAAAGATATTTGAAGCCCGTTTGTTTTTCCATCTTGTCCATCAGTTGGGCCCAAAAAGAACTATTATCGAAAAATTCCTCTACAACATCATCTGAAAGGAAAACATATGGAATTGTGATGAGCTGGATGGGCTCAAAGAAAGACCCTAAAGATCCTGTGCCTATATTTATATCAAGCGACCCATTTTGAACCATTTCAAGAGTTTGTCGATATGTCCCAATGGAACCTCCTCCAAATAGTTCAACTTTAATTTTCCCGCTCGACGTCCTTTCTACGTAATCTTTGAAAAAGAGAGCATATGCATGTTCGGGATAAGGAACGTTTGAAGATTTCGGCCACAACGTTGGATCATCGTAAGCTACCTTAAGGATGATTGGTTTATCAGGGAGAGACATGTCGATCATTGGAGGGATCTCGTTCGCTGTTGCTTCTTGCGCTTGAGCTTGCCGTGCCTCTTGTCCTGCGACGCAGAAAAAGGTGAACAAAACCAGAATAGCGAGGAGAAGACCAAATTTTCTGAAATAAAATCGCATTTCTACACCCTCCTCCTTTTGGATACATCACATTACACTGTTTTTAGGGGCAACCCCTCTGTCGAAACTCAAAACCTCGCACTATCCAATCTTATTTTTTTCCATTTCTATATCTGCTTTGCTAATATCACCCCCTGATTACAAACCGATAGCGCATCGAAAATCAGCATTCATCAGTAACTATTTCCCCACGCAAACCTTCTCCGACTTCATACAAAACATAGGTTGTATCCGTGAGTTTGTCAATACCTCGTCTTCAATTTATACAATATAGACTATAGCTTGCAAAAGGAAGCGCAAGGGAAGTGGCCTTCTCTGGGCGCATTGTCACTGCATCCGTGATAAAATTTAAAAGCATATGCGTATGACAATGAACTCGACGAGGAGGAATAGGCGATGAAAAAACAGCTTGCGCCCCAAACTTTGCTGTACCCTGTTCCGGTCGTGTTGGCCACATCAGGCGATTTCAACGGTCGCAAAAACATCATTACCTTGGCCTGGGCTGGCGTAGTGAATTCTGAACCGCCTATGGTGGGCATAAGCGTTCGCCCCGCCCGTTACTCTCACGATCTCATCGCACAAGCGAGAGAATTCGTAATCAATGTCCCTAAGGCCGACCATCTCGAGGCTGTAAAGCTCTGCGGGAGTGCCTCCGGAAGGACAACCGATAAATTCGCGGCTACCGGCTTATCCGCTGTGCCCGCAACCGAGGTGAAAGCTCCCCTCATCGCGGAGTGCCCCGTGAACCTGGAGTGCCGGGTAAAGCAGGTCATAAGCCTGGGGAGCCATGATCTCTTTTTGGGGGAAATCGTGGCGGTGCATGTATCTCAAGAAGTCTTAGACGAAAGAGGGCAGATCGACCCTGCGAAGGCTCACCCGCTTGCTTACTGCCAGGGAAATTTCTGGCATGGCGCAGATATGCTTTAGCCATTTGCCGCAATAGACCGAAGCGCTGCGGTGCGCTTCGGTCTCAGGTCGTTGGCCCAGCTTTTGTGTGCACAATCGTGCCTTGCCTTGCCTCGATCGTGCAGATAGTTTAATTCCCTTCTCGCAAATTCAGAAAAACACAGAAAGCCCATGCGAAGCGACAGGGTCGTGGGTTGCAGCTTAGGTGTTGCATGCCTATGTGCATCGCACATTCCTATTTGGTTTTGACCAAGACTCAAAAACCTTTGCCTTTCTGTGCTTGGTCATTAACGAAATCGAAGCAGAGAGATAAACTATCCTCCTGACACTTGACAAACCAAATTTTTGGTGGTAAGTTATTTGCGCTATGATTGCATACCAGTAGTATGATGGTTGTATACAAACGGGGTGAGGCCGGTTATGTGCGGAAAAACAAAGAAGGATTTGGCTTACGAAGAGATAAAACGACTCATACTCGATGGCAAACTTTCTGGCGACATGACCATATCGGAGAATGTTCTGGCGGATATGCTGGGCGTAAGCCGGACCCCCGTAAGGGACGCCCTAAGGCGCTTGGAGATGGACGGGTTCGTTAGGGTCATACCAAATCAGGGTGTGGTGATCCGCGAGGTTTCCATAAGCGAGGTCAAGGAGATTTACGACATGCGCATAGCCTTGGAGGAGTTCGTGGTGAGGGAGCTTGCCGATGGACTTTCCGACGAAGACTTTCGCAACTTAGAGGCGATCCTTAAAAAGCAGGAGGAGGCGTGCAAAAAGAGGGATGCCGTGGCTTTCCACGAGGAAGATCGCAGATTTCACGACTACCTCATGAGGGCCTACGGCAATGCGATGATAACCAATTTCATATCGAGGCTTCGAGATCGCATAGAGGGCATCAACGTGAACATGCTCAAAATGCCTGGGAATATGCAGCTATTTTATGGCGAACACAAAAGGATTTTCGAGGCCTTGCGCAGGAGAAGCGGGGAAGAGGCCGCCAAGGAGATGGACGAGCATCTGAAGGGCGGGAAGATGAGGTTGATCGCGAGCTGATCTTGAAAGTTGGACGTCGTAGAAAGCAAAAGGAGGCGTTCGTTGGTGGTCGGTTGGGATGAAGAGCTGTTGTGTCGCTTTTACAGGACGATGGTAACCATCAGGTTCTTCGAGCAGACAGTGGAAAAGCATTTCCTCGCCGGCGAGATACCAGGGTTTGTGCACCTTTACATAGGCGAGGAAGCTATCGCGACGGGCGTGTGTGCTAACCTCACCACAGATGATTACATAGCCAGCACACACAGGGGGCATGGCCATTCTATAGCCAAGGGAGCCGACGTAAGCAGGATGATGGCCGAGATATTCGGTAGAAAGACGGGGTATTGCAAGGGCAAAGGGGGATCTATGCACATAGCCGATTTCAGCGTAGGGATGCTCGGCGCTAACGGAGTTGTAGGTGGCAGTTTGCCTTTAGCGACAGGGGCGGCCTTAGCTGCGAAGATGCTCAGGCAAAAGAGGGTTGCCGTGGCCTTTTTTGGCGATGGCGCCTCAAACCGCGGGACGTTTCACGAATCTGCTAACTTAGCCAGCGTTTGGAAACTTCCGGTGATATTTTTGTGCGAAAACAACCAATATGCCTCGACCACTCCCTATAGGAGCAGCACATCGGTAGAAGACATAGCCGACAGGGCACGCGGATATGGCATGCCGGGCGTCATTGTCGATGGAAATGACGTGTTTGCGGTATATGAGGCTGCAAAAGCCGCTGTGGAGAGGGCAAGAGGCGGCGGCGGTCCGTCTCTCGTAGAGGCCAAGACATATCGCATCAAAGGGCATTTCGTGGGGGACCCGGAGCTTTATCGCTCCAAGGAAGAGGTGCAGGAAATCTTTGCGAAGACAGACCCTATTTCCCGTTTTGAAAGGCAAGTGTCGAGCGAAGGCTCGCTTAGCCGAGAAAAGCTTGATAGCATTAAGCTTGAGGTGCAGGAGCTGATTGACAAAGCGCTCGCCTTTGCCAAAGAGAGCCCAGAGCCGGATCCCTCTGAGCTGTTTAGCGATGTGTACGCGTAGGGGATGAATGCCATGAGAGAGATTACATTCGCTCAAGCCACGCTTGAGGCAATGGAAGAAGAAATGACCCGAGATGAGCGCGTCTTCGTCATGGGAGAAGACATCGCACGTCAAGGGGGCATATTCGGCCAGTTTAAGGGATTGCCGCAGAAGTTCGGATTGGATCGCGTCAAAGATACGCCCATTTCAGAAACGGCTATCGTAGGGGCTGGAGTGGGTGCGGCCCTCGGAGGCATGAGGCCAGTGGTTGACATGCACTTCGCTGACTTCATGGGTGTGGCCATGGACGAGCTCTTTAATCAAATGGCCAAGATACACTTCATGTTCGGCGGACAAAGGCCCGTGCCTGTAGTAGTACGCGCCCCAGACGGTCTCACCAACCAGGCCGCTGCTCAGCACTCCCAATCCATAGAGGCCTGGTTTTTGCACATACCGGGCCTGAAGGTGGTTATCCCTTCAAACCCGGCAGATGCCAAAGGGCTTTTGAAGTCTGCGATCCGCGACGACAACCCAGTCATATACTTCGAGCACAAGAGGCTGTTCCCCGTAAAAGGCCCTGTTCCTGACGGAGAGGTCCTCGTTCCCATAGGAAAAGCTGCCGTTACAAAACCGGGCAAAGATATTACCATCGTTTCATACTCGTACACGATGAGAGTCGTCATGGATGCCGTCTCCATACTGGAGAAGGATGGAATTGACCCTGAGGTTATAGACCTGCGGACGATCTCTCCTATAGATAAAGATACAATCTTAAATTCCGTAGCGAAGACGAGGAAACTTGCAATAGCCCACGAGGCTGTAAAACAAGGTGGTGTCGGGGCTGAAATTGCAGCTATCGTAGCGGAAGAGGGGCTTGATTATCTGGATGCCCCTGTATTGCGCTTCGGTGCACCTTTCACGCCCGTGCCGTTTGCCAGGACGTTGGAAGCGGCATATAGGGTAAAGGCGGAAGATATCTATTCTGGAATTAGAGCATTATTTTAATTAAATGCTTGAGGAGGTGGTAACGAGAAGAAAAGAGACACTTCGCTGCGATGGGAAGTTTCAAAAAATGTCAGAGGGAGGTGAATTGTCCGGCTATAGTCGGACGTAAAGCGATGAAAAAGGTGCTGTGTGGGATTTTAGCGTTGGCGTTACTTTTTGGGGTGGCAGGGCTTGATAGGGCGTCCGCCGCGGCGCTCAAGAATGAGTATAAGCTCACGATGAACGTCTCCACCGATACTGCGTGGGGCAAGGGTGGCGTGAAGTTCGCTGAACTCGTGAAGGAGTACACTGGAGGCAAAGTCAACGTAAAGGTATACCCCAACGCTCAGCTCGTGGGCGGTGACCAGATGCGCCAGGCGGAGATGGTCTCAAGCGGCGCTATAGACTTCATGCTAAACTCTACCATCAACATCGCTCCCATAATTCCGGAATGCAACGCCTTCTCTCTCCCCTTCATGTTCCCGAGTTACGAAGCTGTGGATGCCGTTACTAAATCCGCTGGCGGAGAAATGGTTCTTAAGGCTCTCGAAAAGCACAACATGGTAGGCCTCGGTTGGGGTGAAAACGGCTTCCGCGAGCTCACGAACAATGTGCGTCCAGTAGCGCACCCGGATGACTTGAAGGGCTTAAAGATAAGGGTCGTCACGCCGATCTATGTTGATATCATGAGAGCCCTGGGGGCCAACGCCATCGCTATGAACTGGGGCGAAGTCTTCACCGCGTTGCAACAGGGCGTCATCGACGGACAGGAAAACCCCATCGTTGGGATCATCATACCTAACAAGATTTATGAAGTGCAGAAATACCTCACCAACTGGCACTATTCCTACGACGCGCTCATTTTGGCCGTGAACAAGCAGGTCTGGGCTGGCTTCGACCCTGAGGTTCAAGAGCAGATCAAAAAAGCTGCTGCAGATGCTATGCGCTGGCAGATCTATGACGTGAGCCGCGTGGGCTTGAAGGATGGCATAGAATTCCTCAAGTCCAAGGGCATGGTCGTCACCGATCCTACGCCAGAGCAGTTGGCCGCGTTCCGTGAGCGCACAAAAGCCGTTTACGATAAGTGGGTGCAGAACGTAGGGCCGGACATAGTAAAGGCCTTTGAGGAAGCTGTGGCCAGCTACAAGTAGGGCTATGCGAGGGGAGTTGCCTTTGTGGCGGCTCCCCTGTTCCCGTTTAACGGCTCGGTGTGATTGTGCGCCGGGAGAAGGGGTGATGTTGGGGCATGCTTAGATTTCTTGACAAGGCCGAAGAGTGGACGTGTGCCGTCATGCTCTTTTTCATGGCCATTTTAGCTTTTATTAACGTGATCGTAAGATACCTTACAACCTTTTCTTTCTCCTTCTCAGAGGAGCTCTTGGTCAACTTGTTTGTATGGATCACGATGCTTGGAGCATCTATAGCTACGCGGAAGGGAGCGCTTTTGGGCGTCACTTTTTTGGTCGACCGGCTGTCTACAGGGCTCAAAAAGGTTGCGTCTTTAGCGGTCACTCTTTGCGGCGTAATCCTATTTCTACTCCTTGCGCTTCACGGCGTGGATATGGTGAGGTCGGAATACAGGTCTGGAATGACCACCTACTCTATGGCTCTTCCTATGTGGATATTCGGCCTCGCCGTGCCGGTGTGCGCGTTTCTGCTGATAGCGAGGACTATTCAGAGAGGCATAGATGAATGGAAGGCCCTTTCTTCGGATGTGCCCGAAGTTGAGCCCGATGTGGAGGTGAAGCCGAAGTGAACATAGATCCCGGTGTAGTATTGTTAGGCCTTTTCTTCGTCATGATCGCCTTTAAGGTCCCTATAGCGATAGCCTTAGGCCTGGCAGGGATGGCCGTCGTGTATTGGTTTAACCTGGGTGCCCAGATGTTCGCCCCCGTATTCTTCGCCAATATATCGAAATTTTCTCTATTGGCTATCCCCTTTTTCATCCTGGCCGGTGTAATCATGGGGAGGGCTAAGATATCGGATAAGATTGTCCACTTGATAATGCTACTTGTGGGCCCGATAAGCGGCGGTATGGCTATCGTGACGGTCATAACTGCGCTCTTTTGGGGAGCCGTCTCCGGATCGGGACCTGCTACTGTGGCTGCTTTGGGTACCATACTAATCCCCGGCATGGTAAAAGCCGGTTATGACCGAGGTTTTGCCGCGGCGATTACATCTGCTGCAAGTGGCCTCGCTATCGTGATTCCGCCGAGCATAGGGTTTATCGTCTACGGCGTAATCACGGGCGCCTCAATAAGCGAATTGTTTCTTGCCGGCATCATACCCGGTATTGTGGTGGGACTCTTTCTCATAGTTGTAGCTTTTATCATCTCAGTGGCTCGTGGGTATAAGGGTGAGCGGTTCGGTACGGCCCGTGAGGTATTGCACGCTTTCAAAGACGCCTTCTGGGCGCTCATCACTCCGGTCATCATATTGGGTGGCATATATGGAGGAATATTTACGCCCACTGAAGCGGCTGCGGTAGGTGTGGTTTACGGCCTCTTTGTGGGCTTCGTGGTGTATAAGACGCTCACTCTCAAGGACTTATACGAGCTATTAGTGGAGACCTGCGTCTCCTCAGCGGTGGTAATGCTCGTGGTTTCCTTTGCCGGGATCTTTGGATGGGCCATGACGGTTCTGGGCGTGGTGGAGAGGATATCCCAGGCGGTGATATCGTTGAGTTCTAATCCTTATGTCGTCATAGCCCTCATAAATGGCGTCCTGCTCGTGGCAGGAATGCTCTTGGATGCCATCTCTATATATTACTTGCTTCTGCCCATCTTCATGCCGGTGATGGCTCACTTCGGCTGGGATCCGGTTTGGTTCGGCATAGTAATGACAATAAACCTGGCCATAGGACAGGTAACGCCGCCGGTGGCGGTCAACCTCTATGTGGGGTGCAATATCGGTGGCGTATCGATGGACGAGATCTCCCGTGCCGTAATCCCCTTCGTTATAGCCTCGATAGCGGCCTTGGTGGTTATCGTTTACGCTCCCGACGTCACGTTATGGCTTCCGCGGCTCTTGATGCGATAAAAGTGCACAAGAGCAGGTGTTTTGCGGGCGGGCATTGAGGGCGCTTTCTATGACCAACGCCACTCCGTCTTCGTCGTTGCTCTTCGTTATAATTTGCGCCCTTTCTTTTACTTCAGGTCGTGCGTTTGCCATTGCTACGGGAAGGCCGGCGGCGTCGAGCAGCGAAACGTCGTTACCAGAGTCGCCTATGGCCATTATTTCTTCTTTCTTTATGCTTAAGCTTTGGGCTAACATTGTCAAAGCCTTTCCCTTGCTCACCTCGGGATGACAGATCTCCACATATATGGCGTTAGGAGCTTGAGAGATAGCGATAAAAAGCTTTGTGCCGAAGTCAGCATTTAGATATTCATACATTGCGCCAGCTTCCTCCGGCGAATCGGCTATGCCGAGCATCTTGGTGGGCTCGCCTTTGATCGTGTATAAAGCGTCTCCCAATGGGATCGCTTCCACCCCGGCTATTGTAGCGTATGCCTTTGCCTTTTCATCGAGGTGTCGTACATATAGGGTGTCGTCAATATATGTCTGAATGTGCCATCTCATTTCTTTGAATAACATCATAATTTCGTGTGAAAGTTTTTCTGGTATCGGGCGATGGTAGTAGACTTTTCCGCTTACCGAGCGGACGAGCGCTCCGTTATAGGTGATTAATGGGACATCGAGATCAAGTTTTTTTGCGATGGCGAGCGCCGAACGATACATACGCCCCGTAGCGATCGTTACAACTATTCCAGACTCCGCAGCGCGCCTTATGGCTGCCTCGGTGCGGGGCGAGATCGCATTTTTTGAATTTAGAAGCGTTCCATCCAGATCTATGGCTATCAGTTTCAGCGACAAGTAAAACTCCCCTTTTGGTCATGATAAAATTCTTACCTATTATGGTACATTTTACATGGCTGCGATTACAGGTATGTTCAAAGGTGGGGATGGAGCTGGCAAATGTCGCCTCGAAGAAGACGGTCTTAGTGGTCTCAGCTGTAGCCTCTTTCCTTTCTCCTTTCATGATATCTTCAGTTAACATATCGCTTCCTTCCATTGGTAGAGAGTTCAATGCCGGCGCCACCCTCTTGGGATGGGTGGCCACGACGTATCTGTTGGCCACCGCTGCCTCGTTGGTTCCCATGGGCAAGTTCGCTGACATAGTAGGAAGAAAGAAGATCTTTGCCCTGGGTGCTGTTTTATTCGCTGCCTCGAACTTTTCGGCTGCCGCATCCCCGTCGCTTTTATTCCTCATATTTTTTAGGGTCATCCAAGGGGTCGGCGGCGCTATGATCGTTACGACCTCGGTGGCCATCTTGGCATGCGTATTCCCGCCTGGCGAACGGGGAAGGGCTATGGGGATAAATACGGCCTCTATATACCTGGGCATGTCTATGGGCCCCTTCTTAGGCGGGACTTTAGTGCATCGTTTAGGTTGGAGGAGCGTGTTTTTGGCCGGAGGCATCGCCAGCGCGTGTGTATTTTATCTCGTAAAGAGGCACCTTCAAGGAGAGTGGGCCGACGCCGAGGGAGAGGAGTTTGACGCAAAAGGAAGCCTTCTTTATGTGACGTCGCTCGTATTTTTCATGTATGGCGTTTCGCTTTTGCCTGCTAATCTGGGGATATATTTTATGATAGCAGGCGGAGCACTCTTGGTTGCCTTCGTGAAGTGCGAGCTTTCCATATCCAATCCCGTCTTTGAAGTGCGCCTTTTCATTACAAATCGGACGTTTGCCTTCTCCAACCTGGCAGCCCTCATCAATTACTCTGCCACGGCGGCCGTGGCCTTCCTCCTCAGCCTTTATCTCCAATACGCCAAAGGGTTATCCCCTCAAAGTGCCGGGCTAGTCCTGATGGTGCAGCCGGCCTTCCAGGCGCTGCTTTCCCCTTCGGCGGGTAAACTTTCCGACAGGATAGAGCCGGGCATAATAGCTTCTCTGGGCATGGCCTTGACGGCCCTTGGGCTTTTTATGCTTTCCATGCTCGAGCTTCATACGTCGCTTTATTTCATGGCGCTCTCGCTTTCCTGTTTGGGCGTTGGATTTGCGCTCTTTTCCTCGCCCAACATGAACGCTATCATGAGCTCCGTATCAAGGGAGCATTACGGCATAGCTTCGGGGTCTTTGGCCACGATGAGGCTTTTGGGGCAGATGACAAGCTTAGCCTTGGCGACGGTGCTCTTCGCGTTTACTATGGGCCAGGCGCAAATAGGGCCGGGCAACTTGCACGTTTTCGTGAAAAGCGTGAATACAGCTTTCATCATCTCCGCCGTCCTCTGCGCCATTGGCATATACTTCTCCTACGCCAGAGGCAAGCTGCATCAGCGCCAGTGAGGTTGCACGCTATGTTGGTGCTTCCCTTGCTTCTATCCGAGATTTTTTATGGCGTAAAACCTGACGGCTCAAAATACCCTTCTTCCGCCCAAATAAGTCTCTGCTGTCCTTACGGTGCGCAGGTGGCGCTCATCTACGGTCAGAGGATCGTCTTCCACCACTACGAAGTCGGCGATTTTTCCTTCCTCCAGGTTTCCCAAGAGCTTTTCTTCGCCCATAATGTAAGCCGAGCCAAGGGTATAGCAGTAAAGCGATTCTTCTACGGTTAGCGCTTCTTCTTTGGATGTTTCATACACTGAGGGAGCTTCAAATTTCCCCCTTGTGACGGCCGCATATAGGGTTTCAAAGGGATCGATCGGCTCGACTGGCGAATCCGTCCCGAAGCCCACCGGCACTCCGGCTTGCATTATGCTTCTAAAGGGATAAATCCATTTGGCCCTCCGTTGACCGACCCTTTCTAAGAGCCACCAGTCTGTGAGGACGAAGTGAGGTTGAACTGTTACGGCGATGCCGACTTGCGCCATTCGCTCGATTTGGTCAGGCCTCGATAAGGAGGCGTGTTCGATCCTGTGCCTTAGATCGCTGTGTCCCAGCGCCTCGTATGCGTCGAGGATCATATCTATGGTGGCGTCGCCTATGCCGTGGATGGCGAGCTGCAATTTGGCTTCGTCAGCCTCCGCCGCGAGCGAAAAGAGCTCGTCTCTTCTGACGTTATACTGGCCGAAGGCCTCGGGGTCGTCCTCGTAGGGATCGGAAAGCCGTGCCGTGCGGGCCCCGAGGGAACCGTCTGCCAATATCTTTATGCCTTGAATCTTGAGCAGGTCGTCTCCGAAGCCTCGCCTTATGCCCAGGCCCTTTAAAGCCTTCAAGACGTCTCTTTCGGGGTTGAGGTAGGCCCTGACCCTCAGAGGGAGCTCTTCGCCCAACTCGATCAATGCCGCCAGTTCCCTTGCGCCGCAGCTTACGAAGCCGAGGGTGCTTACACCGCGCGAGGCGGCATGAAATGCGCCAGCTCGCAAATATTCTTTCCAGTCTTCGATGGTGAGAGACCTCCTGAACTTCTCCTTGGCGATATTTAGAGCTTCCTCTACGATCACTCCGGAAGGAGCCCTGTCTTTGCCCTTCAAGACATTCGGCGAGGAGGGGTCCAATCCTAACTCTTTTAGGGCCGGCGTGTTGATGACTGCCGCATGGAGGCATACTCTGGACAGCATGACAGGTCGCTTCTTCTCTACGGCATCCAGATCGTATCTCGTGGGCCACCTGTGCTCTGCGAATAGCTCCTGGTCCCATCCGTATCCCAATATCCACGGCGAGTCGTTATCTCGTGCGAAGGCATCGAGTTTTCCCTTGAGCTCCTCGAGACTCTTCGTGCCTCTCAAGTCGACGGAGCGGAGGGAGAGTCCGACTTCATCGAGATGAGCGTGAGAGTCTATGAAACCCGGAAGGAGCGTCTTTCCCTTTAAATCTACGATCTCGGCCCCAAGTCTCTCAGCGAGATCCCTGATCTGATCCTCTCTGCCTGACGATAATACTCGGCCTCCAGCGATCAAGAGGCCGCCCGCCTCTTTCTTCGGGCAGAAGGAGATATAAATGTGACCGTTTAAGAAGGCTTTGGCTCCCATCGAAACGAGACCCCCTTTTTATGTTTGCTCCATTATAATGAATATACTCGACAAATGCTTTCGGAGAACGGTGCACCGCAAAGTCGGCATCCGAAGATGGGACGAGACCGAACGAAGGTGAGAAAACAAATGAAGATAGAGCTGAACGAAGGTTTCCGCCGGGCCTTAGAGTTGATGGAAAAAACCGACAAGGGCGTCTTTGTAACGGGGCGGGCAGGCACCGGCAAATCTACGCTGTTGAGCTATTTTCGTGCTACGACCGCAAAGCGGATAGCAGTGTTGGCCCCTACCGGCGTGGCTGCCTTAAACGTCTGCGGGCAAACCATCCACTCCTTCTTCGGCTTTAAGCCGAACGTCACGATGGAGCGCATAAAGAAAATCCCTTCCTCAAGCGATAGGGGCGATGTGTATCGGAACATCGACACTATCGTCATAGACGAGATCTCCATGGTGAGAGCCGACCTGCTCGATTGCGTGGATAAGTTCTTGAGGTTGAACGGCCCTCTAAAAGGCAAACCTTTCGGGGGAATCCAGATGATCTTCATAGGCGACCTTTACCAGCTTCCACCGGTGGTCACCGGGAGCGAAAGGGCAGCCTTCGGTTCGCTCTACGAAAGCCCTTATTTCTATAGCGCTCATGTCTTCAAGTCCATCGATATGGCCTTCGTGGAGTTGGATAAGATCTACCGTCAGCACGATCAGCGGTTCATAGATCTGCTCAACGCCATCCGGAACAAGTCCGTCTCCGAAGAGGAGATAGAACTCCTCAACAGCAGGGTTATGCCCGAATTTGAGCCTCCGCCGGACGAATTTTACATCTATTTGACCACTACCAACAGGCAGGCCGAAGAGATCAACAGGCGACAGCTGTCAAAGTTGAAAGGCCCTATGTACAGCTTTACGGGTTTTATCGAAGGAGAGTTCGGCGACGATTACCTGCCTACGGCAATCGAACTCCAGCTCAAAGGGGGAGCTCAGGTCATGATGCTCAACAATGACCCTCAGGGCAGATGGGTAAACGGCAGCGTAGGTAGGATCACCGATATAATCCGATATCCCGATGAGGAGGCGGTCGTTGTCGTAGAGCTCGCCGATGGCGAGGAAGTGGAAGTGACGCCCAATACATGGGAAATCTTCCGCTTTTTCTCGGAAGACGACAAGTTGAAATCGGAGGTCATCGGAAAGTTCACTCAATATCCCTTGATGCTGGCTTGGGCGGTGACCATCCACAAGAGTCAGGGGAAATCCTTCGACAAAGTCATTATAGATATAGGAAGGGGTGCCTTCGCTCATGGCCAAGTCTACGTTGCGCTGAGCCGATGCACATCCTTTGAAGGCCTCGTCCTCAAAAAACCTATCCTCAAGAGGCATATTTGGATGGACTGGCAAGTTGTGAAGTTCCTGACCAGGTATCAGTACAAGAAGGCTGAGGAAGACCTCCCCATCGATGAGAAGGTCAAGCTCATCGAGGAGGCCATCCTGAAAAAGGCGGCTTTAGAGATAGTCTATCTCAAGCCCAATGACGAGAAGACCAAGAGAGTCGTATGGCCTAAGGAAGTAGGCGAAATGGAGTATCGGGGCAAGAGATACTTGGGGATGCGGGCTTTTTGTGCGCAGCGAAACGAGGAGAGGACCTTCAGGGTTGACCGAATACTGGAGATTAAGGGTATACATGGACAGAGCGAGGAAAGTCACTCGGCCGAATTCGAAAGGGCTGAGTTAAGCGCGTTTCAGGAGAGTGACGTTGTATAATTAAAGTAAATACTATGAAGGAGGTGCGAGCCCGATGAAGATCAGCGCGAGAAACGTGCTAAAGGGCAAGGTCAAAAAGGTGATCCATGGAGCGGTGAATTCCGAGGTGACCTTGGAGCTCCCAGGTGGGCTTGAGATCGTCTCCATCATTACGAAGACGTCGGCGGAAAACCTCGGTCTGACCGAGGGGAAGGAAGTCTATGCCGTAATAAAGGCTTCCAATGTGATGATCGCTACTGATTGACGGAGCGCGAGGGCGAAGATCCTTGCTTCAAACGATAAACGTAAGGACGCAAAAGCGGACTGAGCTGGTGGATATTACGGCAGAGGTGGCAGAGGCCGTAGAAAGGACGGACGTGCAAAGCGGCCTCTGCCACCTCTTTCTGCCTCACACTACAGCTGCCCTCGTGATAAACGAAAACGCGGACCCCAGCGTAGCGATCGATATCACCGAGTCCCTCGACAGACTTATACCATGGGATTTCGATTATCGGCACCAGGAGGGGAACGCCGCGGCTCACATAAAGTCAAGCCTGTTGGGAAACTCCTTGACCGTCTTCGTGGAAGACGGCAAGTTGCTACTGGGCAAATGGCAGGGGGTGTTTTTGTGCGAGTTCGACGGCGGAAGGGCGAGGAAGGTGGTGGTAAAAGTCGTCGAAGGCTAACCTTGCGCGGCTGAAAGAGGCATTGATAACCCTAAAGGAGCGGACGTTCGAGGAATCTTCCGTCATTTTGCCCCTTTTGGCAGTGGTGCTCTTTGTCGTTTATATTGTGAGCGCTTACTGTGGGTTACGGCTCGGGGAATCGGAGCAGGCCGGTTTTTTTGCCTTCTTCAGTGCTATCAGTCCATATGCCGGCCTCTTCCTAACGCTGTATGCCGTCTTTGCAGCCGTCGTAATCTTTTTTGAAAACAAGAATCCCGACAGGACAATAGCTTGGATGCTCATTCTTCTGTTTCTGCCCATTGTCGGCTTTGTTTTGTATTTTCTGTTCGGTCCGAACTTAGACAAAAGGGCTGCATTCAGAGGGTTGAAGCATAAAAAGAGCGCGATCATGGAGCGCTGGGCGGAGGATGAGCTAAAGGCCTTAGAGTCAATGGCAGCCTCCGTGTTCCCCTGGAAGACCGTCATTTCACTTTTGAAGACATCAATGGCACCGCTCATCTTTAGAAATACCTTGGAGGTCTTGACCAATGGTGATGCCACGTTTATGGCCATAAAAAGCTCACTCTCCAAGGCTGAACGCTTCATTCATATGGAATATTTTTCCATATCAAACGATGGAATAGGCAACGAAATAAGGGAAATCCTCGAAAGGAAAGCTAAAGAGGGATTGAGGGTTAGGGTCATATATGACAGCGTCGGCAGCTGGAATATAGGGAAGGATTACATAGAATCGCTAAAGGGTGCCGGGGTAGAGGTGTATCCCTTCGCTCCCATTTCTTTGCCGATGCTCCGCCGTAAGCTGAACCACAGGAACCATCGCAAGATCATCGTCGTGGACGGCAAGGTGGGCTTTATGGGCGGGCTCAATATAGGCGACAAATATCTGAGCCGAGATCGTCGCTTCGGTTTTTGGCGCGATACGCATTTGAAGGTAGAAGGAGAAGCCGTTCACAAACTGCAGGATGTCTTTTTGAGCGATTGGCGATTCTGCAGCGGCCAAGATCTCGACGAACCCGATCTATTCCCGCAAGTGGAGGGGCCCAGTTTGTGGATCCCCGTTCAGATTGTGAATAGCGGTCCGGACCTGGAGCTGAGCCCTGTTATGATAGGCTATTTTTCCTTGATCGCTTCGGCAACTGAGCGCATATGGATCACGACACCCTACCTGGTTCCCGGCGAGAGCATAAAGACCGCCCTCAAAGCAGCTTCCCTAAGCGGCCTCGATGTGCGTATAATTGTGCCCGGTTTGGCCGATCATATTTTTGTGTTTTGGGCTTCCCAAGCCAATATCGACGATCTTTTGACTGCTGGCGTGCGCATATTCAGTTACAATAATGGCTTTATTCACTCAAAAGTTGTCATCGTCGACGGGAAGGCTGCGTCGGTGGGCACGACCAATCTGGACTTGAGGAGTTTCGAGATAAACTTTGAAATTCAAGCCTTTATATACAGCAAGGAGGTTGCCTCTCGGCTGGAGCAGGATTTCATGGATGACCTGACTCAGTGCAGCGAATTTACGCTGGAGGAGCGAGCGCGAAAGCCTTTCGCCCAGAAGGCGAAAGAAGCGATTGGGAGACTTTGGACAGCTCAAGTGTGAGGGAATCTTCTGCTGGCTTGTAGGATCTTTAACTATTGTTATAATGGTTTCGGGCATATTAGGTGTAAAGGATATTGCATACGTTTGGGGAGGTGGTTTGCTTGGTAATCTTCATCCTTTCCGCCGTCACTTACCTTTTGCTCGTCTGGAGCGGCGGAGGGATACCGTTGTCTGAGGTCGTAATAGCATTAGCTCTTGCGACGATAATGGCCGTCGCCGCAAAGAGTTGGAGTCCCTATGTCGTGCGCTTAGGGGCGCTGCGACCAGATAGATGGGTTCGCTTTGTCGTCTATCTGTTTGGTCCGTTCCTTGTGGCCATGGCCAAGGCCAACATCGATGTCGCGTTGAGGGTCATCACAGGCAAGATCAGGCCCGGTATAGTAAAGGTCGATATCGGGCTCACGAACGATATTTCCACGACCTTGCTCGCCAACTCCATCACGCTCACCCCCGGCACTCTCACCGTTGACGTAGACGAGGAGGAGCGAGCGCTTTATATCCATTGGATCAACGTGACGAACAAGACCCCCGCTGGGCCGGAATTGTATGGCCCTTTTGAGGAATGGGCAAGGAGGATTGCGGAATGACATCATTGCTCCTCTTTGGCAGCGCTGTGTTGGGTATAGCGGCGATTTTGATGGTAGGCCGCGCGATAGCCGGCCCCACAAATCCGGATAGAGTAGTGGCGCTCGATGCCCTTAACACCTTAGTTGTAGCCCTGATGATCCTTTTGTCGGCTGTCTACGATTCGGTGGTTATGGTGGATGTGGCCATAGTCTATGCGGCTCTGTCTTTTGTGGGGACAATCTTTATCGCGCGCTATTTGGAGGGGGGTCTTTAGGAATGTACGCGATCGCGTTCCTCTTATTGGCCATCTGCCTCTTTATAGGGCTTGCATTTAATTGTCTTGCTACAGTGGCGTTGTATCGTTTTCCTGACGTATACACTCGCCTCCACGGAACGACCAAATGCACAACCTTTGGCTCCATATTCACGTCGGCAGCTGTGGTGGTATATGCCCTCTACAAGTACGGAAGCACGGGAGACGGGCGATTCTTGGCGCTCTTCATCCACGTGGTGATTGCGGTTTTGGCAATTTTGATCACAAACGCCACTGGTGGTCATGCCATAGCCAGGGCAGCCCATAGGAGCGGAGTCAAACCTGCCATGGCCGTGGTGGATCGCCTGGCCGAGAGAGAAAGAAAGGGCGGTGTCGCTAATGGCTGACGTATTGCATGCAGCTGTGCTGATCCTCATAGTGGTGTCGGCCTTTTTTGCGGCGTGGTTCAGAGATCTATTGGCGGCCGTGGTCTCGCTTGCGATTATGAGCCTCGTGATTTCATTGGAATTCTATATCCTGCAGGCTCCCGACGTGGCTATAGCCGAGGCTGGAATAGGAGCCGGCCTCTCCACGGCTATATACATGATCGCCCTGCGGGCGTGCAAGCGCACCAGGAGGTGAAGCGCATGAGAGGATGGCGAATCTTTTATCTATTGGGGCTCATGGTGATGTGCGGACTCTTCTTCGGAGCGCTTCAGGATATCCACCCCTTCGGTGAGCCCTTGGAACCCGCTATGGACGACTATTTCCTGGAACGCGCTCAAGAAGAAAGGGCGGCCAACAACGTGGTCACCTCTATAGTCTTCGACTACAGGGGCTTCGACACATTGGGAGAGGCTGCGGTGCTGTTTACGGCCGTTACATCCGTGGTAGCGCTTTTTAGAAAGGGAGGTCATGAGCGATGAATCCCCTTTCCGTAATAGTTAGGACGGTTTGCAATGTCTTCGCCTGGTTCATGGTTATCTTCGGCGCCTACGTCATAGTTCACGGGCACCTCTCTCCGGGAGGAGGTTTTCAGGGCGGAGCCGTTGTTGCCACTTTTATAGCCTTCTTGTTGGTCGCCCACGGAGGGAAGAGGCTTCTCGGTTGGGTCAAAGAGGGGCTATTCAGCGCCGCGGAGAGTACTGGACTCTTGGTATTCTTGGGGGCAGGACTTTTCGGCATATCGACCACCTTCTTTTACAACTTCTTAGCGAAAAAAGGAGGCCTCTTCGGCTCGATGGTTCCTCTCGGCAGTAACCCTGGAGTGCTGAACAGCTCAGGAACCATAGCGCTGATGAATTTGGCTGTCGGGTTGGAGGTAATTGCGGGGTTGTCGCTCATAATCGTTTACATGTTCAAGGGAATCCGCATGGAGCTCGGGGGAGAGGAGGAGAGTCATGACAGGTAACTTTCCTTTCGTCGTGGTCGGATTGGTCTTCGCTATAGGTATGGCTTTGATCCTCTTCGACAAAAATCTCATCAAAATAGCGATAGGCGTATCCATGGTCGAGGCAGCCACAAACCTGTTCCTCATAGTCTTGGGCTACAGAACGGGCGGATCCATCCCGGTCTACACCTTGGCTGGCGAAGTTAAAAGGATGGTGTTGCCTACGCCGCAGGCGCTGACGCTTACATCTATCGTCATAGGCGTAGCGACGACAGCGCTGATGCTTTCCCTCATCATGTTGCTCTATCGCCATTACGGCACTCTTGACGTCCGCGAGATAAGGAGGCTGCGAGGATGAACTGGCAAATCCATCTACCTGCGTTGCTCATAGCCGTACCGCTCTTGGGGGCCTTTGCGGCGCCCGCTTTCGCCAATCGTCGCCTGCGGGACGTCTGGTTTACGGTTATGATCGCCGCTACGACTGTCATAGCTTTTCTGCTTTGGCGGCGAGTGGGGACAGAAGGGATTGTAGTCTACGTAATGGGGGGCGAAAACTGGCGCCTCACGCTCCCATCCGGTATGAAACTTCCCATCCGCATCATAATGGAAGTGGACGCCTTCAGCGCCTTTATGGCTCTCTCTGGTTCCATCGTTTCCTTCGCGGGAGCCATTTTCTCACTAAGGTTCTTGGACCGCACGACCGGCGGAGAGAAGTTCGTTGCCCTCTATTTCCTCCTTACAGCCGGAATGCTCGGTATGGAGACCACGGGCGACCTCTTTAACTTCTTCGTCTTTCTGGAGATCGCTTCTGTAGCCTCTTATGGCCTTATCGCCTTTTGGCGCAATACTCCCGAGGCCATCGAAGCCAGCTTTAAGTACATGCTGCTGTCTACTATAGCGGCTCTCATGGTTTTGATAGGGGTGGGCATCCTCTACGGGCGGTATGGGGCGCTCAATATGGCCGCCATCGCGAAATCCATGCGGTTGGGATTGCCCGAAAAGGTGGCGCTTGCGCTCTTTGTGGCTGCTTTAGCCATGAAGTGCGGCGCCGTGCCGCTACACATGTGGGTTCCCGACGCTTATTCCCAGGCGCCGGCAGGCATATCGTGCTTCTTGGTCTCCGTGAGCCAGGCCTCCCTTTACGGCCTGTTCCGTATCTCCTTCTCCGTTTACGGTCGAGCCCTCGATACTCCTGCCGTGGCGTGGATCATAATAGTCTTCGGGATCCTCTCCATGTTCATCGCAGTCGTAATGGCCGTCATACAGAAGGAAGTAAAGCGCCTCATGGCTTATCACGCCGTTTCTCAGACGGGCTACATGTTGTTGGGCGTCGGAGTGGGGCTGTTGGCCTTGACGCACCCTCAGGCCATGAGCGAATACGGCTTCACGGCGATGCAGGGCGGCATCTTCCACATAATCAACCATGCCATGTATAAGGGCTTGCTCTTCCTCACCGCCGGATCTATTTTCTACGCGTCTGGGACGCTCGATCTGAACCGGTTGGGAGGGTTGGCCAGGAATATGCCGTATACCACGGTCATGTTCGTCGTTTCGGCTGCGGCTATCGCCGGGCTTCCTCCGGTCAACGGGTTCGTGTCGAAGCTTTTGGTGTACGAGTCTTCCTTTGCCGTGCACCCCATCCTTACGGTTATGGCGCTGGTCACCTCGATCCTCACTCTCGCTTCCTTCGTGAAGGTCTTTCAGTCGGCTTTCTTGGGCCCGGCGAGGGCACGCTTTTCTGAGGTGAGGGAGGTTCCGAGGAGCATGCTCGTGGGCATGACGGTTTTGTTGGTGGCCATACTCTGGCTGAGTTTTATGCCTACGTGGTCTTTGTCGAAACTGGTTGGCCCAGCAGCGCAGGCTTTGGTCGATCAGGCGGGCTACATTGAGGCCATCATGAGGAGTGGATTGTGATGATGTTGGGGACTGTGCAGTCTGGCTTCGGGTATTGGAATGTATATGCCTGGATCGTCTTCTTCGCCTTGGCGGCCGTGTTGGTCTTTTACTTCAGGTCCGCCGGCAGAAGCGACTATAAAGTGGGCACGTACCAAGACGAGATATTCTATGGCGGCAACCCCGTCCCTAAAGACGGAGACGAGATAGCGGTGCCCGCCAGCTCGGCCTACTGGGGTTTCACGGAGGCCCTTTCTCCCTTTTATAAGTTGCTTTTGAGCCTTCACACCGGGATCGCCAGCGATTACGTGGGCTATCTCGTAGTGACTACCGCCCTCATTTCTGCGCTCATCGTGCTGTAGGAGGCGAAAGAGATGCTGAAGATGGATTTAGCGAAGACGTTGGAAATCCTGCCCAGATCTATTTGGGTGTTCTTGTGCAACAGCGGCTCATGTAACGGTTGCGATATCGAGGTGGTGGCGACCTTGACCCCTCGCTATGACATAGAGCGGTTCGGTATGAAGCTCGTGGGCTCGCCAAGACACGCGGATGCCCTCTTGGTCACCGGGCCGGTGACCAAGTATATGACGGAGAGGTTGAAGCATATCTACGATCAGATGCCGGATCCTAAGGTGGTGATCGTCGTGGGCAACTGCGGATGTTCCGGTGATGTCTTCTACAAATCGTATAGCCTCGATGGGCCGGTGGACCAGGTGCTTCCCGTTGATGTCTATGTCCACGGTTGCCCGCCAAGGCCTGAGGCCATCATAGAGGGCGTAGCCAAGGCGGTCCTGAAGCTCGAAGCTTTGAGGGAATCGCTTGACAGCAAGGAGGCAGATGTGGCCGATGTCGCGCAGAGCTGAGTATACGGACAAGGCGCTGGCTCCCGAAGCTGTGGTCAGCGTAATTAAAGAGCGGTTGGGGGATGCGGTCGAAGTTGTGGGACTGAGAGATCGGAAGGCCGGTTCGAACGATACCGTATGTTTTCACGATCTGTGGCTTCGCTGTCCCAAGGACAAGTTCCTCGAGCTCTTAGATATCCTATTCGAGCTCGACTTCCCATTTTTCCACGTCATGTCTGGGAACGATGAGGGGGAGGCTGTGCTTTTAAACTATCATTTCACTCTATTCCAGAGCAGTGGTAAGGCTTCAAGATTGGGCGTGGCGGTGAGCGTTTACCTCCCGAAGGACGATCTGACCATGCCGTCAATACAGGACCGTATCCCAGGTGCAGAGTACAGCGAGCGGGAGATGCGGGAGATGCTCGGCATCGCTTTTTCTGGGATGCCTGACGAATCGCTCGTATTTCTGCCGGAGGATTGGGATGAACAAATCAAACCCTGGCGGCGCGATGAAGCTGGTCCAAAACCGGAACAGATACGGGAGCTGTCTTAGGAGGGCATACAATGGCTGTAGGAGAAGCTAAAACCTATAAAATACCGATAGGCCCCGTTCACGTTGGCCTCAAGGAGCCTATAACCACATGGCTTGAGGTGGATGGGGAGAGGATAGTAGACATAAAGGTTCGCCCGGGTGCCATCCATCGAGGGATAGAATTCATGGCCAGGGAACGCAATCCTATCCAGGTTATATATCTGGCGGAGAGGATATGCGGGATCTGCTCCTTCGCCCACATCGAAAGCTTCGTCAGAGCCGTGGAGGACGCCGCATCAATCTCCGTACCCAAGCGGGCTCAGTATATAAGGACGATCATGCTCGAGCTCGAGAGGGTCCACTCCCACATCTTGTGGGCCGGCGTAGCCTGTTATACCTTCGGCTACGATTCGGCTTTCAATCTGGGGTTGCTGCTCAGGGAAAAGGTCATGGATGTGCTCGAGGCCGTGTCGGGCAATCGCGTCAATTACGGCGTAGGAACGATAGGCGGCGTAAGGCGAGACATAACGCCAGAAGCGGCGGCGGCGCTTGAGGACATGTTGAGTTATTACAGGAGGGAGTTCGCGGCCTTTTACGAGGTGGCTACAGAAGACCCCATAACGAAGGCGCGCATGAGGCATGTTGGCACTCTGCCGCCCGAGGATGCCGTGCGCTACTGTGCGGTGGGACCGACGGCGAGGGCGAGCGGCCTCCGGGTCGACCTGCGCTGGTCGTCTCCCTATGAGGCTTACGCCGACATAGA
This sequence comes from Acetomicrobium sp. S15 = DSM 107314, assembly GCF_016125955.1. Lineage (NCBI taxonomy): Bacteria > Thermotogati > Synergistota > Synergistia > Synergistales > Acetomicrobiaceae > Acetomicrobium > Acetomicrobium sp. S15 = DSM 107314. The sequence continues at coordinate 52,765 of NZ_JADEVE010000184.1, forward strand.
GGTGACGCCCATAGTGCCGCAAGACTACATGGGTGAGGTCTACGGCGACGTCTTCGACCGTTTCCTCGTGCGGGTTTTAGAGGTCTATCAGTCGCTTGACATAATAGAAAAAGCGCTGTCGGGTTTACCCGAAGGGCCACTCATGGCGGAGCCGAAACTCCCCAAATTATTGGCCCTTTTGAAGGCCGCCGACGGCGTAGGTTGGAGCAGCATAGAAGCTCCCAGAGGCGATGACGCGCACATTGTGAAGCTCACGAAGGGAGACGAGAACGTCACGTGGTGGAAGGTGAGAGCCCCAACCTATGCCAACATCGTCTCGTGGCCGATCATGTTCCGGGGACAAGAGATAGCGGATGCCCCTCTCATCGTAAACAGCATAGATCCGTGCATATCCTGTATGGAGAGGGCCCTCGTGATAGACAAAAGGAGCGGCTCGTCTGAGGTTTTGACGAAGGAAGAGCTCTTGAAGCGCTCAAGGGAGAAGACGAGGAGGTTGATGGGGCGATGAGCGTCTTGATATTCGTGGCCAAGCTGATCGCAGGCGGTGCGCTTCTATGCTTAGGAGTGCTCCTCGCACTGCTTTACGAGGGCGTCGATCGCATAATCAGCGCACGTATGCAGCGCAGGTTCGGGCCTCCCCTCCTGCAGCCCTTTTACGACGTATTGAAGCTCCTGGGCAAAGAGTCCATAGTGCCCCGCAGGGCGGTGGCGTGGGCCTTCAATGGGGCTCCTTGGATGGCCCTCGTCACTGCGCTCATGGTTTTCCTCTACATACCGATGGGGGCGCTTCCTCCTATATTGGGAAGCGAGGGGGACTTGATCCTCATCACGTATCTCTTAGCCCTCTCTGCCGTGGCCCTCGTCGTAGGCGGCTTTGCCAGCGGCTCCCCTTATGCGAACGTGGGCTCTCAACGCGAAATGGTGCTGATGATGAGCTATGAGTTGCCTTTGGCCCTCGTCGTATCGACGATGGCCTGGCTCGTATATCGTCGAGGAATTCCTGGCCCGGCTTTCAGCCTCGAGACCTTTTCTTCCCTTTCTCTGTGGAATACGGTCGGCTGGGTCGGGGCGCTAGGGCTTTTGTCGCTGTTGCTCGCACTGTTGGCTGTGGTGCCGGCCGAAGTGGGAAAGGTCCCCATGGACATAGCGGAGGCGAAGACGGAGATCCTCGAGGGGTTGATCTCCGAATATTCGGGGCGCAACTTAGCGCTGCTCAAGCTCACTTACTCCGTTAGGACATTGGCGCTGTGCGCCGTGGTCGTCGCGCTTTTCTTCCCTTGGTCTTTAGGCAAGGCGATGGGTCTCTCCGGCGTTGGGCTGTTCGTCATAGATTTCGTCTGGTTTTGGATCAAGACGTTCGTTGTCCAGACTGTGGGAGTAACGACGGTGCGGACGGCCTTTGGTAGGTTTAAGATCTGGCAGGCCGCGCGCTTCTATTGGATTCAGGTCGGCGGCTTGGCCCTGGCGGGCATGCTGCTTCTTACGCTCGAAGTGGCGATCTATTGAGGAGGGAATGCCAGTGTTAAATCGCATGACTTTGCAGATCTTAAAACAAGTTGTCGAGAAGCCGTTTACTAACCTCTTTCCGGTGCCTCATATGCCCGACAATTTGGGAGAGGTATTGAAAGCAGCCGCCGAAGGGCGCGTGCAGATCAATCCGCCTGTGGAGGTGCCGAAGCATTTTCGCGGCAAAATCGGCTACGATAGGGAAAAGTGCATAGGCTGTCGCCTTTGTACGCGCGTGTGCCCGGCCAACGCCATAACCTATATCCCTGAGGATAAGAAGGTTATGGTGCATGTTGATCGTTGTTGTTTTTGCGCGCAGTGCACAGAAATATGCCCGGTGCAATGCTTGTGGATGACGGAAGAGTTCCTGCTCTCATCATACGACAGGAAAGCTCAAGTGGTGATCGATTCAGGCAAAAAAGCCGAAGAGGTACCGCAGGTCGAGCGCATCCCGTCTGAAGCGCAAGTAATGGAGACCGCCGCGCCAGAAGCCGCATCGTCGTGAGCTTTTGAGCGCACGGCGCGCTTTTTGAGGGCGGAGGGGAGCTCTGATGTGACTGAAGCTTCCCTCCGCCAATTTCAGATCAGGTTGTAATGAGATAGGCGCTTTTTTACCTCGTCGCGCCCGAGTAGCTGGGCCACCTCGAAGATTCCCGGGCTCACCTTCCTTCCGGTGAGGACCAATCGCAACGGCATCGCCACATCTTTCAGCTTCATCCCTTTTTCATCGCACCATTGTCGTGCGAAGTTTTCCATCTGTGGCGCTTCCCACGGCTCTATCGCCAGAAGGGCACGGAAGAAGGGGCGAAGGCTCTCTGCTTTATCTGCCGACTCCTTGCCGTCATAGCGTTTAGCGACGCTATTAAAATCGAAGAAGTAATCCGTAAATTCGGCGATCTCTACGAGTGTCCTCCCTCTGCCCTCAAGGAGGCTTACGGCTTGCTCTAAATAGGAGCGGTCGAATTGCTCGACTGGAAGCCCGAGCTTTTTCCAAAAAGGTAGCACCGCATCGACGAGGGATTTAGGGTCCATCATCTTTATATGTTCCTGGTTGACGTAGTTGAGTTTATCCATGTCGAAAATGGCGGCCCTCTTCACGACGCGAGAGATCTCGAAGAGCCGAGTTGCCTCCTCCCTCGTGAATATCTCCTTGTCGCCGCCTGGCGACCATCCGAGGAGGGCGAGGAAGTTAAAGACAGCCTCGGGTAGGTACCCCATGTCCTTGTACTCGTGGACGCTCGTGGCACCATGCCTCTTGGAGAGCTTCTTCTTGTCTTTGCCGAGTATCATGGGCAGGTGGGCGAAGCGCGGCAATTCCCAGCCAAAAGCCTTGTAAAACAAAATCTGCTTGGGCGTGTTGGCTATGTGGTCTTCCCCCCTTATGACCCAATTTATGGCCATGTGGTGATCGTCTATCACTACGGCGTAGTTGTAGGTGGGGGTGCCGTCGCTCTTCATTAAGACCTGGTCCTTCAGCGTCTCGCTTTTGACGCTTATCGCTCCGTACACGGCATCTTCGAACGATATCGTCTCTCCCTGGGGTATTTTGAATATTATCGCCGCTCCGTCGCGATAGGCCAGACCGCGCGATACTAAATCTTCGGCGCATTCCATATAAAGCTCCAATCTCTCAGACTGCCGATAAGGGCCATAAGGACCTCCGCAATCCGGTCCTTCGTCCCAATCCAGTCCCAACCATCGCAATCCGGCATATATCGTATCCTCATAGGCCTGCGTGGATCGCTCCCTGTCCGTATCCTCTATCCTCAACACAAATCTTCCGCCGTGTTTTTTGGCCCATAGCCAGTTGAAGAGAGCCGTATGGGCACCTCCTATGTGAAGGGCGCCCGTGGGGCTCGGGGCAAACCTGACGCGCACATCTGTCATCGTGCTATCCTCCTATTTCTCATCTCGTTCCTTGCGGCCTCGGCGAAAAGGCTTTTACAGACCGGCATTCTGTGAGATTATATACAAATATGGCTTTGTCTGCCAGGAACGGAGGGGGAAAATTGGCCAAGCAAAAACTATTGCTCGTGGACGGCCATGCCTTGGCCTTCAGGGCTTTCTATGCCCTGCCGGAGCTGAACGCTCCGGACGGCACGCCCACGAACGCCGTTTTGGGCTTCGTGAACATGCTCCTGAAGGTCCTCAACGATGAAAAGCCGACACATGTGGCCGTAGTGTTCGATGCCAAGGGTGAGACTTTCAGGCATCAAGCTTACCGCGAATACAAGGCAGGACGCCAGCCGGCACCTGACGCTTTCAAGGTTCAACTCCCTTTGATAAAGGAGCTGGTCGCGCTTTTGGGGCTGCCGGTGTTCGAAGTGGAAGGGGTAGAGGCTGACGACGTCATAGCGTCAGCTGCCTTGCGCGCTGCAAATTCTGGCGTAGAGGCCCTGATCCTCACGGCGGATAAAGACCTAATGCAGATCTTGGCACCAGGCATCCGGGTCATCAAGCCGTCGAGGGGGGTGAGCGATTTTAAGGTTTACGACGCCGAAACCTTCACAGAAGAGTACGGCTTTCCTCCGCGAGCGTTCGTCGATTATCTGGCTTTGGTGGGCGATAAGGTGGACAACGTGCCCGGGGTTCCGGGAATAGGGGACAAGAGGGCATCTTCTCTGTTGCGCGAATACGGCTCCGTTGAGGGCATCTTTGAGCATCTGGATGAGCTGCCTTCTTCTCTGAAAGAGAAAATAGAGCCCCTTCGCGACCGCATATTGGAGAGCAGGAGTTTGGCGAAGCTCGAGGCCGATTTGCCGGTCGAGGTTGAAAGCTTCCTGCCCAAAGAGCCCGATGTCGATGGGCTTAAGGCACTTTGCAGGAAGCTCGGCCTCAAAAAGTTGGCGGAGAGGCTCAAAATAGAGATAGACGATCCGAAAAAGTCGGAGGAAAGATCGATAACAGCAAAGCCCGCACTGCAAAATTCTTCCATCGATGAGTTGGCAGGCGAAGACGAACTCGTCATAGCCTGGCAGGGTGAGGGAGTTTACCCAAAGCATTTCGCCATTAAAAAGTTGCTCATTTCGTCGAGGGATGGAAGGCGCTCACTTATAGAATCCCCATCCAAGGGTTGGCCTGTTGAGGCCTTGAGCGCGCTTCGCAGCTCCAAATTTTACCTCTGGGGTTATAAGGAATTCTGCCAAGCCTTAGGGGAGCTGCCCGTGCCCTGCGAGCGCATCTGGGACGTAAAAGTGGGCCACTACCTGTTGCACCCTGATATGCCCGACCACGGCCTTAAGACTTCGGGAGGCTTATTTCCGGTCACCTTGCTCGAGCAGGGCGACGCGATATGGCATGCTAAAGAAGCGCAGGAGGCAGGCTTTGGCGACGAAGCCCTGCGCAAGCTCATGATAGAGATAGACCAACCCCTCTCTCCCGTCCTGGCTGAAATGGAAGCCTATGGTCTGGCTGTAGACAGAAAAATGCTCGAAGGCTTGGCAGGAGAGCTCGCTATCCGCATAAAGGAGGTGGAAGCCTCCATAGCGCGAATGGCCGGTACAGAGATAAACCTCAACTCGCCCAAGCAGGTGGGGTGGCTGCTCTTCGAAAAACTTGGACTGCCTCCGACCAAAAGGACGAAGACGGGTTATTCCACCGACGTTACCGTGTTGGAAGAGCTCTCTAAGCTTGATACCGAGCTCAGCGAGGTTCCCAAAAAATTGCTCGAACACCGTGAGCTTTCAAAGTTGCTCTCCGGCTTTGCGCAGGCCATCCTGCGGGCTATCGACCAAGAGAGCGGGTGCGTGCATTCCACCTTCGACCACACCTCTACTGGGACCGGCAGGCTCAGCAGCAGAGACCCTAACATCCAAAACATCCCGGCCTATGGAGAAAACGCTTTTGCGCTGCGAAAGGCCTTCATCCCCCATGAGCCGGACAGGGTTTTCGTGGCGGGCGATTATTCCCAGATAGAGCTCCGCGTCCTCGCTCACCTTTCGAAGGAGGAGCGCTTGTTAGAGGCCTTTTCTGCTGGGCGCGATATTCACGCCGAAACGGCTTCGTGGGTTTTTGGAGTTGCCGGAGACGCTGTTACACCTGAGTTGCGCAGGTTGGCCAAAATGATAAATTTCGGGCTTTTGTATGGCATGAGTTCCTTCGGCCTATCCCAGCGGCTCGGCATCGCGAGGAGCGAGGCGCAAAAGATAATGGAACGTTACTTCCAGGCCCTTCCCAAGGTCAAGGATTACCTCGAAAGAAGTTTCGAGGAGGCCAAGGCGAGAGGATACACCCTTTCCATATTCGGGAGGCGGCGCCCCCTGAATGAAGTTTCTACTACGGAAGGAAGGGGTGCCGACGCTATGAGGCGCGTAGCCATAAATACCCCTATTCAAAGCAGCGCTGCTGATGTCGCAAAGCTTGCCATGATCAAGTTCTCGAAGAAGGCCGAGCATTTGAGCGGCGAAGCGAGAATGGTCCTTCAGATTCACGATTCCATAGTATGCGAATGCCACGGGCAAAACTCGGGCGAAGTCGAAGAGGCGCTCAAAGAGACGATGGAAAGCGCGGTAAAGCTCGACGTGCCGGTACTGGTTCAAATGAAGCGCGGCAAGTCCTTGGCAGAGGTGTGAGGTCAAAACAAAAGCATAAGAGCTAAGAGAAAACCCGCTATCGCCCATGGCAGCGCTGAAACCTGGGGACTTGCCAGCCACGGCGTCATGGCGACCAGGCAAACGCCCAAAAAGAGCCTGCCTTTGTTGAGGCGACCTTCTTTTTCGGGCGGAGGTTGAATATCTTGGGCGAGCCAAAACGACCTCACCCTCTCGGCCTGCTCCCTGATAACATCCATCGCAGCCTCAAAAGGATGAGTCATCTGCCAGGTCGTCACCTCGTCCAGCGCTTTTTTAAGGACATCCTCGCTGGACGAGGTGGGGTCTAAGGCCATAAGGTGCCCCTCAAGCGTGGAAAGTGCTCTCACGAGGTAGAGAAAAGGGCGCGGTATCTTGAAGCCGTGCTGTGCGGAGAGGGTGGTTAAGGCCTCGAAGATCTCCGAAAGGGAAACCCTCCCCACAGGCCGACTCAAATAATCTTCGAGCATGTCATACATTTGGCTTTGAAGAGCTGTGGCCTCGTGCGAAGGAGGCAGGAACCCTAAGGATAGAAACACGCGGTGAGCCCTCTCTGCGTCTGCATGAAGCACCGCTTCGAGGAGTCTCAAAAATTTGCGTCGCATGACTTCCGGCACAAAGACCATTGCACCAAAGTCAAGGACTATAAGTTGTCCATCTTCGTTAACTAACAAGTTACCGGCATGAGGGTCAGCATGAACCATGCCCGCCTCTATGAACTGGATCGAATATATCTGGACGAGCTTGCTGGCCATCTCTCTTTTGGCGAGCATAGAAAGAGACGGTATCGCTTTGTCCAGGCGAACCCCTTGGTGGTAGGTCATGGTGAGGACCCTCTTACTGCACAGTTGATTTATCGGTTGGGGGACGATGATGCCTGAACCTTCGGCCACTTTTGCGCGGAATCGCGCCATGGATGACGCTTCTCGCAGGAAATCCATCTCGTGCTGCATCTGCAAAGCGAGTTCGGCGACGAGGTCTTCCAGCGTGAAGGGGAGCCTCGATGGGCTCGGTAACCACTTGGACAAGTGGCGCATAATCCGGAGGTCTCTTGCAACTTGAGCCTCCAAGCCGGGACGTCTAACCTTTATGGCCACAGTTCGGCCGTCGGCCAACAGGCCGCGGTATACCTGTGCTATGCTTGCAGAGCCGATGGGCTCTTTGTCGTAGTCTACTATGGCTTCAGCCGCCTCTCCCAATTCTTCGTCTATAATTGTCTTGACTTGCGAGAACGGAGCGGGTTTGACCTCGTCGAGCAGCTCAGAGAGGGCCTGCAAGACTTCGGGAGGCAGCAAGTCCACATGGCAGCTGAGCATTTGCCCGAGCTTTATGAACGTAGGCCCTAACGCCTCTAAAACTTCCTTGAGGCTTTGTGCCTCTTCGTCTGTGAGTATCCTTTGTCTCGGCAGGCGGTCGGCCTTGTAAAGACGTGCGAGGGGAGGACCGAGCGTGATTAAGACCCGCACAAATCGCATGGCGTGAAGTAGCGAGCGCCAGTTCATAAAAGCCCCTCCTGGAGGTAAAATTGCGGATATGTCAATGCGTCTGAATATGCTTTCATTATAGAGCAGATGACGATTTTTGACACCCTCAAAAGAAGGGAAATCGCGTATCATTAATGGACGTCCTCATTGGGACGGTCAACGAAAGGAGACGGTAGGTTTGGTTATGAGAATGCTCAGGACCCAGGTGAAATGGATCATGCTGGTGGTGGCGGTGGTTTTCGTCATCTCCATATTCGCTGTCTATGTACACCGGGGTAGCGGAGGAAGAAATGTGGCACAAGGCGATCGCGTCGTAGCCGAGGTGAACGGCAAAAAAGTCATGCTTTCGCAGATAGACAGTGCGGTTCGTTCTTACGTGGAGCACTATGGCTTAAAAGACATAAGCCCGTCGGACCTTCCCTCGCTTCGACGGAGTGTTCTCGATAGCATAATCGTAGAAGGCGAACTCGAGAAGGAGGTCCAGGCCCGTTCGATTCAGGTGACCCAGGAAGAGATAGACGCCGCAATCGCGTATATAAGCCAGCAGTTTCCGACCAAGGAGTCTTTCGAGGATTACTTGAAGAACAACGGCATCACTATGGAGGTCTTGAGAAAAGAAATTGCCAGGCAGATTGCCCAGCGCAAGCTTCTTCAGCAGGCGTCGGAGGGAGTCTCCGTGTCCGAGGAGGAGACGAGAGAATACTACGACGCCATGAAAGAGTCTTTGTTTAAGAGGCCCAAAGGATATCTGATCAATGTGGCCCGCTTTAAAGAACCTCACGTGGCGGAGATAGTTAAGGAAGATCTCTCCGATAAACCAGATGCCTCTTCTTGGAAGGAGCTCATGGAGCTGCACTCTAACGATGTAATATCCCACACGCCTTATGAGAACCCTGTATTTTTGAATGAAGAATCGCTGAAACAGCAGTTCGGCATCCAGGAGCTAAACAAAGGAGAAATCCTCGGACCCGAGGAGATTGCGAGCGGAGATTACGCCCTATTTTTAGTGATGGAGGAGAAGCCCGAAGAGGTGATATCCTTCGATGTGGTCAGCGGAGACGTAGAAAGGTTCCTTTATTCTCAGAAAGCGCAACAGCGCCAACAGGAGTTTTTAGAGGAGCTTGTAAAGAGGGCCGAAGTGAAGCTCTTGGAGCCTGAGCTTTTTGAAGCGGCAAGCAACGATCAGCCCGAAATGTCCCAGGACAATGTTGTATCTGACGATGTCGCCTCTTCGGATTTGGGATCCGAAGCGCCGCAGGAAGGCGCAAAGCCTTAATGCTTGGGCGATGCAGGTGGGTGCGGCAAACTGTGTAATATCGGTGGGATGGAGATATTTTAGCGGCCGTTCAATGAGGGCGAACTTGCCTTTGAAGAAGCCCAGTCTTCGTTTAAACCTAAACTATTTGCTGATGATCCCAGGAGGTGTGCGTCTTGGAAGAGCTTTTGGCTCGCGGCGAGAGGTGGTTCCCCGAAGAGTCTACTTTCAGAGAGGATATGCCCAAGCTGTGGGGTGATTGGGGGGTAGATTCCGAGGTGGGAAAGCTCAGGGCTGTTCTTATGAGAAGACCGGGAGAGGAGATAGAAAGACTATCAAGCCCTGAGCCCTACAGGTGGAAGGCGTTAATGGACCCGGAACTTGCCAGGGCACAACAGGATGCCTTGGCAAAGGTGTATAGAGATCACGGCGTTGAGGTTTATTACGCAAGAGAAGCGGCTTTGGACAAGCCTAACTCGCTGTACCTGAGGGATATCGTATTCATGACCCCCGAAGGTGCCATACTGGGAAGACCGGCCATGGCGGCCCGCAGGGGAGAAGAGCGATGGGCCGCTAAGGCCTTGAGCGAGTTAGGCGTTCCGATTGTGAGGACCATAAACGGTGATGGCATCTTTGAAGGTGCCTGCTGTCTGTGGATCGATAGCAAAACGGCGATCTTGGGCACTGGTGTACGTTGCAATGCCTCGGGAGCAGCCCAGGTGGAGTACGAGTTGAGGAATATGGGCGTTGAAAATATCATAAAGTTCCAGATCCCCTATGGGCATGCCCATGTCGATGGCCTGATGAACTTGGCGGATCGTAAAAAGGCAGTCGTATTTCCGTGGCAGGTGCCGTACGACGTGGTGGCAGCATTGAAAGAGTTGGATTTTCAGATAATAGAGGCTCAATCCGTCCTCGAGGTTAAGCAGAACTTTGGGGTAAACTTCGTGGCCTTGGAGCCCGGAGTGGTCGTTATGCCGGCCGGAAACCAGCGCACTCAGGCTGCAATGGAGGAAGCAGGCATAAAGGTGATCACCGTGGACGTATCGGAGATCATGAAAGGGTGGGGCGCTATACATTGCATGACGGCCTTTTTGAGGCGTGATTCCATATAGGCGTTAAGTTTAACGTAAAGGAGAGGTGTGACGTGAAAAAGGTCTTGTGCTTGGTGACGGTTTTGGCGGTTATGGCTTTTTCTCACGCTGTCTTTGCCGCTGAGAAACCATGGATGGTCGACAGGGTCTTGGACAAGAAGGAGTTGGTTTTGGGCACGGCTCCCGGGTATTTCCCCTTCGAGATGATCGACAAAAAGGGAAATATCGTAGGATACGATGTCGATGTCGCTAAGGAGATGGCAGATGCCTTGGGGGTCAAGCTGTCGATACAGAGATACGGCTTCGACGGACTGATCCCCGCCCTTCAGACCGGCAAGATAGACATCGTAATGGCCGGCATGACCATAACGCCCAAGAGGGCTCTCGTCGTCTCTTTCAGCAACCCTTACTATTCTACTGGGCAGACGCTTTTGGTGTCGAAGAAAAACCCCGACGTCAAGTCGTGGCGCGATCTCGATCAGCCGGGTAAGATCATAGGCGTGTCATTGGGCACCACAGGGGCGATTCTGGCCAAACAGATCTTCGAGAAGGCCCAGGTTAGAGATTTCGATACGTTCCCCGATGCCTCGCTTGCCGCGTCCTCCGGCAGAATCGACGCGGTCGTCTATGATGAACCTGGCGTGAGAGTATACGTGGCGCAACATCCCGATACCACCTATGGAGTTTACGACCTTATCTCTGTAGAAAACCTCGGCATAGCGGTGCCCAAGAACGACTTCGCCTCACTTCAGTGGATAAATTCCTTCTTGTATTCTTTTGTAGGAGGCCTAAAGCATCAAACGATGGTCAAGAAATGGTTTGAAGATATGAGCTGGATACAAGAGATGGAAGCGAAATAAACTTTGCATATTAGTGCGTAAAAGTCAGAGAGGGGATTTCCGTGAGCGAGCTTGACTGGGGAGTGGCAATAGACTATCTCGACGTTCTGCTCTATGGCGTGTTGCTGACGCTGAGGCTATCGGCCATCTCTACAGTAGTCGGGTTAGCGATAGGGATAACCGTTGGATTGTGTCGCATATCCAAAAACCCGCTAATAGCCATTCCCGCAGCCGTGTATGTTGAGGTCGTGAGGGGGATCCCCCTCCTCGTCCTCCTTTTTTACATCTATTTTGGAATAGGCTATTTTGTGAACATGCCGCCCTTTATAGCTGCCGTCTCGGGCCTCGGCATATTTTCAGGGGCCTTTGTGGCCGAGATTGTGAGGAGCGGCATAGAGTCGATCTCGAGGGGTCAAATGGAGGCTGCTCGCTCCACGGGCATGACATATTTGCAGGCCATGAGGTTCGTGATCCTGCCGCAGGCCTTCAGGAGGATCCTGCCGCCGTTGGCGGGGCAATTCATATCTCTCATAAAAGACTCATCCCTGGTGTCTGTGATCTCTGTGGTGGATCTAACCCTTCAAGCGCGGAATGTGATAATTGCCACATTTCGATCGTTTGAGATCTGGACTGTAACGGCATTGCTCTATTTTTCTCTCACATTCACGTTATCTCGCGCAGTGAGGTACTTGGAAAGAAGGTTTAAGATAGTTGATTAAGCTCGAAAGGGTTTTTAAGAGCTTCGGCCATCTCCAAGTGCTTAAAAGCGTCAACTTGGAGGTGAAGAGTGGAGAGGTCGTGGTGGTGTTAGGGCCGAGTGGCGCCGGCAAGAGCACCATGCTTAGGGTTGTAAATGGCCTGGAGACGGTGGATTCGGGCCAGGTTTGGGTCGACGGCGTGCCTGTCCACGATAAAAGGACGAACATCAATCTGTTGAGACAAAAGATCGGCTTCGTGTTTCAACATTTCGAGCTATATCCTCATCTCACAGCGCTGCAAAATGTGACATTGGCCCCCATCGTCGTCAAGAGGATGAAGAAAGAGGATGCCGAGGCGAAAGGGGTTCAGCTCCTTTCGGCTTTGGGCCTCTCCGATAAGGTCGGCTCATTTCCGGCGCAGCTCTCCGGCGGCCAAAGGCAACGCGTGGCAATAGCCAGGGCCTTGGCGATGGACCCCAAAGTGATGCTCTTTGACGAACCCACTTCAGCGCTGGATCCTGAGATGATAAAAGAGGTCTTGGATGCGATGAAGTCATTGGCGAAGGGCGGTATGACGATGATCATCGTTTCTCACGAGATGGGTTTTGCCAGGGAAGTCGCCGATAGGGTTGTCTTTATGGATAAGGGGATGATCCTGGAAGAAGGTGCGCCGGAGGCATTCTTTTCTTCGCCGACTCATCCCAGGGCGGTCGAGTTCCTGGAGAAAGTACTGCGATGACCTCGCCCTCGCTTGAGGGTGCGAAATGGATAAACGCGGGGAATGCAGGCGAACGCACTTTGATCTCGCAAAGCCTATTGCCTATGTGTGGGAGTCTTGTGATATACTTACTGCGTTAGATTCCCCAGTCTTGTGTGCCGGGGTGGCGGAACAGGTAGACGCAGTGGACTCAAAATCCACCGGTGGTTGCCATCGTGCGGGTTCGAGTCCCGCCCCCGGCACCACTTTTTACAAACCCAGTCGGAATTAACACTTGCCTTTTTGAAGCTCAACGCGGGGGAGCGTATATGCGCTTTACCTGCCTATAAACAGCCCTCATTTCGTTTTCCTTGTAATGAAGTATAAGTGCGTTCTTGACCTTGCAAAATGGGCAATGATAATATTCTTGCGGCGCAGGGCAAGATTTCGTCGTTGGTAAGCAGACAAAGGCGTGTTGTGTTATGATTAAAAAACTTGGCGTTAAAATTTGAAGCTGGGGGTTTTAACAGGTGAGGTCTTCGTTTAAACGTTTTTCGGAAAACCGTGTCCGCCGTAGGCGACTGTGGTTATTGCCGGTGTTGTTTCTTTTAGCGGGCCTTTCGTTTTGGGGCATTAAAACCCTTTGGACTTCCGAGAGCGCTACCGCCGGCGGCGGTCAAAAAGAAAAGGACGTCTCAGTTGCTTCCATTGCGGCGACCGCTCCTGCTAAGGGCGGAGAGGTGTGGGTGAAAGTGGTAAAGAGTTCCCATACACTTTATTTATATGAGGGTGACAAGATAATTAAGACCTCTATCGTCGCGGTGGGCGAAAATCCCGGAGATAAACAGAGAGCCGGCGATCGCAGAACGCCCGAGGGAGAGTTTGTCGTCGAGCAGATTCAAAATTCGAGCTACTGGAAATACGACTTCGGAGACGGCCCTGTGGAAGGAGCTTATGGACCGTGGTTTATACGGTTAAAGACCGGATGGCAGGGTATAGGAATTCATGGCACCCACGACGAATCTTTTCTGGGGAAGGACGTCACAGAGGGGTGCATTAGGATGAAAAACGAGGATTTAGAGTTTTTGAAGAGTCGCATAAGCATCGGGACAAGGGTGGTAATAGAACCTTAAAGGGCGCAAGGGGGGCGAAGGGGATGGATAGGGTCGACACAGAAGAGATAGGAAAGACGGCTGGATTGGTATGGGATTATTTGGAAGAGAATGGGCGAAGCTCTATCAATGCCCTCTATAAAAATTTAAGGGTTTCCAAGCGGTTGGTCGATGCGGCCATAGGTTGGCTGGCCAGGGAGGGGAAGTTATCGTTCAGTCACGAGCAAAGGGGTACTTACGTAGAACTCCTTGAGTCCAAGTAGTCCTGCGGCGAATCCCTATGGCTATAATCCTCAAAATAACCGGTTTTATACTTCCCTTTTTGCTGCTTTCAGCGGTGGCCTGCGTTGTCAATGGTACCGCTTCTCGCTTGCAGAATCTGAGAGGTTTGCGTCTGCGAAGAGCGTTGCCGCCACAGAAGTTTGGCGCCTTGCGTGATCCTTACTCCGTTTTGGGTTGCCAGCCGGGAGCCACTGAGGATGAAATAAGGCGTGCGTATAAGAGCCTGGTCCTCAAATATCACCCCGACAGGGTTAAAACTTTGGGGTTGGACGAGGAGTTCGTTCAATTGGCCTCAAAAAGGTTTCAAGAAATTAGGGTTGCATACGTGTATCTGATGGCACTTAAGCGCAGATCTTGATATAGACCTTTAGCTACCGGGAGGGAGCGACGTTGGATAATTTGAAGGACTACAAAATAGCGGTGATCGGAGCGGGCATTATAGGAGGAGCCATTGCCGATGCCCTGGCTCCTTATTGTCAAGTAATGGCTACGAGGCGCAGCAAGGAGAAGCTCGAGGAGATCAAGAAAAAGGGCATCGAAACGACGCAGGATAACATTGCGGCGGCCACATGGGCAGATGTGGTGGTGGTCGCTGTAAAACCGAAGCAGGTGGTTCCCGTTCTACAGGAGATAACCTCGGCGGTAGAGGACAAACTCGTCATATCCTTCGCTGCAGCCATATCTTTAGACATTATGAGGCGCGTCGCACCGCGCTCGCGCTTCATAAGAGCCATGACCAATATAGCAGCGATTGTGCGTAAGGGTTACACAGTGTATGCCTACGGCGGTGAGGTCCTACAAAAGGACATAGCCTTAGCCGAGGCGATATTTGCAAACCTAGGCGAGGCGAGGGCTGTGGACGAGCAATTTCTCGACGTCTTGACCGCCATGTCCGGCTCTGGCCCAGCGTATATATATACCGTAGTGGAGTCCATGATTTATGGAGCTTTGAGGATGGGTTTGCCTCGCGACTTGGCGTTGCAGGCTGCTGCCCATACAGCCATCGGTGCCTCGCACCTCCTGCTCGCCTCTGGGAGGCATCCGGCCGAACTGAGGGACCTCGTCGTCACGCCGGGCGGCGTGACGATAGAGGGAATCTACGAATTAGAAGAAAGCCGCATACGCACGGCCTTTATGAAGGCAATCAGCGCCGCCTCCGTAAAGGCGCAACAATTCTCTGAGGATGCGAGGGTGCAGGCGGAGAAAACCTTAGGTAACATCAGCGAGGGCTCGGATTAGCACCGGCCTTCCAACGGATCAGTTTCTTGAACAGCTGGAAAGAGGTTTTATCGTCCCTCGGGCTATTGTCCGAGGGATAATTTTCGGGGGCGATATCTCTCTGGACGACTTCTTTAACCGCCGCGCGAGTCACCTCTTTGCTACTTCCCTTATCGTGAGCGCACCTCTGTGGCAAAGGAGTATTATTTACAACTGCGCAGTTATGCTTTAACAGCTTTTCTATCTCCGCCCTTATTTCCTCCAATTGGTGACGGAGGTGTGCGTTTTCTCGTGAAAGGCGGTCCACCTCAGCCTCCGTTTTCTCTAAAGACGAGAGCAGCTTTGGTATATCGTCTTTGGCTGCTGCAATGAAGCGGCCGTCTGCCTCTCGCTGTTGGATCACGTTCCCTTTTCGGCGGCCATAGTCCCCAATCACCTCGCAGACAAAAAAATTCAAGGGACTTTTCGATTTCATGGAAACTGCACGCCCTGAGAACTGCCAAGGGCCAGGGGTGGCAGATTCGTGGCGCCTTCGTATCTCTTCACGCTCTTCTTTATTTAACAAGGCTACCCCCTCCGCCTAAAGGATGAAAATCGTGCATGCTTCTCGCTGCGCAAACGAGGCTTACTCGACTATTATACGTAAACCGTGGCTCTTCTGTACGTGTGCCCGTCGTAGAGGCGACTGCGTCTTTCAGAGATGACTAAAAAAGATCAAAGACTAAAGGTAGACGAATAACGTTATTGAAGACGCAGATGATATCGGCCGAAGAGTTGAAGGCGCTAAAAGCAAGCAGAGCGAGGAAATTAAAGGAAGCGCAATAGAAGCCACAGAACATTTTAGCTAAAACTCGATAAGTTGCGTTTTTACCCTAAACCATTCGGAGGGAAGAGCGCATGCTTTTGTTCCGAATGGTTTAGGGTAAACCAAATCCTACTGCGAGTTGGACTCTGGGATTTGGGATAGTTTTTTGAGGAGCTCCTTCAGATGCCCCTCTCTTTCTATTGGTTGCATTTTGAAGTGAGCGTTCAAAAACTCAAAGGCATCTACCCCGGCCATTTCAGTTAATTTGACGAATATGTCTGCGATCTCGTCGCTGTGCTTCTTCAAAAAGCGTTGTTTTGTTTTCTCCAGCTTTTGCTGGGTTTTCTGGATTACTTCCTCTATGGAGCTCCTTCTCCTTCTTTGTCTCATCTGATCGATCATATTTAACCCCCCTATTTTTTTAAGATCTCAAGTGCTGTCAAGTAATTATACACCTTTTCGCGTAAACTTCCATATCTGTCTAAAGATAGGGCATAATGTGACTACGCGGTGAAAAAGAGGGCGCTATCGTTATCGTAAAGTTAACAATGCCAGTTAACTTGTGAGCCAATATAAAAGTGCAGTGTGCGCAAGCGCCGGTATTTTTGACGCCATGAATAGGGCACAGAAGGCGGCAGTAGTATAATCTTTGGAACGGATCATGTTCGTCGTAGGCTTTTTAATATAGCTTTGGAGGTGGATGTAATGCGCGTAGAGTCTATGCCCCACGATCTATCCGGTTTCGAGGGGGAATCGCTGGGGCTTTTGCTGTTCGAGGGTGATCTCGACGGTATCAATTGTCTGGGGGATCTGGCATCTGAGGTACGCTCCAGGGCTGAGCTTGAGCGGTTCACCGGAAATAAGGAAAGCTTTATCAAGGCCACATTCCCTGACGGGCGTATCAAGCGCGTAATTTTAGCCGGCTTGGGGAAGAGGGAAAAAGCCACGCCCGATGCCTTTCGTACGGGCGCAGCTTTGGTCGTAAAGGAGGCAGCTAAATCAGGGGCAGCTTCTTTGGCTCTTGCAACGCCAACCGCGCCGGATGCCTCGGTCTCTCAAGCCCTCACCGAGGGAGCGCTGCTTGGAAGCTACAGCTTTGACCGCTATAGATCTAAGAAAGATGAACCCGAGACTAAGATAAAGCAAGTTATGGTAGCAGGCGGAGACGAGGAGGCATTGAACAGGGGTGCGCTTTTCGCCTGCGGTCAAAACTACGCCAGAGACTTGGCTAACGAGCCGGCCAACGTAATCAACCCGCTTACCTTCTCGGGTGAAGCTCAGAAGGTGGCAAAGGAAGTAGGGCTCGAATGCACCGTATACGACGAGAGCCACCTACAAGGGATGGGCATGAACGCCCTTTTGGCAGTCGGCAAGGGATCCGCTATTCCTCCCAAGTTCGTTCATCTGGTGTATCGTCCGGCGGAAAGGTCGGCGAAGCGGGTAGCTTTCGTCGGCAAGGGGATCACTTTCGACAGCGGCGGTTTGAACATAAAGCCAGATGAACACATGAGGGGGATGAAAGGAGACAAGATGGGCGCCTGTAACGTTTTGGCCGCCATGCGCACGATTGCCCACCTGCGCCCTCCTGTGGAAGTCCACGGCCTTATAGGGCTCGCTGAGAATATGCCCAGCGGAGATGCCTACAGGCCAGATGACGTGATTAAAGCATATAATGGCAAGACCATAGAAATAGGGAGCACCGATGCCGAAGGGCGCGTCACCATGGCCGATGTCCTGTCTTATGCTTCGAAGCTTAAGCCAGATTACATCATAGATATGGCTACACTGACCGGGGCTTGCATAATCGCATTGGGAGGCTACATGGCTGGCCTCTTTTCAAACGACGAGGACTTTGCAAGAGACCTCCTTTCGGCGTCATCTCGAAGCGGCGAGAGGGTGTGGCGTCTTCCGCTCGATGATGAGCGGCTGCGGAAGCGTATCGATTCCCCCATAGCCGATGTGGCAAATGTAGGGGGACGTCCTGGCGGTGCCATCACGGCGGCCATGTTCCTTCAGGAGTTCGTGGAGGAGGGCATACCCTGGGCGCACCTCGACGTTGCCGGTGTGGACAATTACAAGGAGCCGTTCGGATATTATGCCAAAGGGGCTACGGGCTTCGGTGTCCGCTTATTTCTTGAATGGCTCTATTCGATAATCTGAGAGGTTTGAGGCGGGTTTAACTTAACAGTCTTTCGCGAAGTGGACGGGAGGTCGCAAGGCCTTCCGTCCACTGTTTATGTCGGTTCACGAGTATTGACAGACGAAGGCGAGGTCGCTATGATGTAGTTGCATAATTTGCTGCATAAATTAAAAATAGATGCAAGTTATGCTGCAGAAAGGTGGGGTCGCGTGATCCAAAGGCTTATTCGAGAGAGGTTGAGCACCCTCCCTCCAGGTCAAGCTGAGGTGGCGCGCTTCATAGCGCAAAATCCACAGGAGGCAGCCTTCCTCACCGCCGCTCAGATAGGCTTCAGGGTGGGTGTGAGCGAATCCACGGTCATCCGCTTGGCGATGGCCTTGGGTTATCCAGGTTTTCCCGAGATGAGGACAGCTATCGCCGGCCAGGTTAAAGATCAACTTTCTACGCTCGAGCGCCTGCATCGTTATGATGAAACTTCAGTGGACTCTTCTCTTCTGCGACGAGCGCTTAGAGAGGACATGGGCAATCTCTCCGGGGCCCTCTTATCGGTGGACGAAGGAGCGCTTGAGGCACTATCTTATGCCATAGTTCAGGCTAAAGAGACTTACATTCTGGGCTTACGGAGCGCTCATTCCCTCGCCTACTATCTGTGGTTTTACCTGTCTTGGTTTTTGCCTCACGTGCAGCTTTTGGGAAGGGAGAACATCTGGGAGAGGATAGCGCAGGGAACGCCCGAAACGCTCTTTGTTGGGATGAGCTTTCCCCGCTATACGCGCCTTACCGTCGAGGCCTTAGAGGCTGCAAGGGTGAAAGGGCTTTCCACGGCAGCCATAACCGATTCTTTGGTCAGTCCCTTGGCTGCCTGCGCTCAAATCGTCCTCGCCATTCCATCTAAGCCCATCTCTTTCATAGATTCGTTTTCTGCCCCGATGAGCGTCTTAAACGCTCTTATCCTCGGTGTAGTGGGGAAATGCAAGGATTGCGCGGAAGAGCGCTTAGAAGAACTCGAACGGATGTGGCAAGAAAGGCAAATCTATCTATAGTGTGGGCGATGGACTCCGTCGGGTAAGGGAATTGGGGTAAAAAGGGGGGTGTATTTTGTTATGAGCGAAAAATGTCACGTCTTTCCGAGGGATTTCACTCAGGATTTGCCTATGGCGGTTAAGGCGAGCGGCATTTACATCTACGACGATCAAGGCAAGGAATATATCGACGGTTGCAGCGGTGCCCTCATATCAAATGTGGGGCACTGCGTGCCGGAAGTGGTCGAGGCGGTATGTGAACAATTGCGTCGCTTGGAATTTGCCCACACCTCCCGCTGGAGCAACGAGGCCATAGAGCGAGCTGCCGCCCAGGTAGCAAGCCTTGCCCCCATGGGGATGAGTTACGTCTGGTTCGTCTCCGGCGGGAGCGAGGCCGTGGAATCGGCAGTGAGGCTCGCTCGGAGCTTTTATCTTGAGCGAGACGGAGGGGGGTCGCAGAAGCACCTCATCATAGGCAGGTGGAACTCGTATCACGGAAGCACCATGGGGGCCGTGGCAGTAGGGGGCAATATCCCAAGGCGCAGGGCCTTTGTCCCCATGTTCATGGAGCATCCAAAAATTGAGACCCACTATTGCTATCGTTGCCCTTTTTCTCTCGCCTATCCGTCATGTGGCTGCGCTTGCGCGAAAAAGCTCGAAGAGGCGATCAAACGCATAGGCCCTCAATATATAGCGGCGTTTTTAGCTGAGCCAATTGTGGGTTCGACTGTGGGGGCGCTCCCTCCGCCTGACGAATATTGGCCCATGGTGAGGGAAATCTGTGATCGCTACGACGTATTGTTGATAGCAGACGAGGTGATGACTGGTTTCGGCAGGACGGGGGAGAACTTCGCCGTGGATCACTGGAGCGTGATCCCGGATATCATCGCCTGCGCCAAGGGGATGGCGGCAGGCTATGTTCCCACCGGCGGGGTCATCGTAAAAGATGCCGTAGCGGAAGTAATAAAGAAGGGAAGCGGCGCATTTCCCATGGCGCACACTTATTGCGGCAATCCAGTGAGCGGCGCTGCCGTCGAGGCTGTGATCAAATACATAAAGGCTCACAACCTCGTGAAAAATGCACGCGTCCAGGGAGAACTTTTGGGGTCACTCTTAAAAGAACTGGAAGAGATTCCTATCGTGGGTGAGGCGAGAGGCAAAGGGCTCATGTGGGGGGTGGAGCTCGTGGCCGATAAAGCTACCAAGCGTCCATTCCCCAGAAAGCTCAAGACTTCTGGCGTCGTAACGCGTGAGTGCATGAGGCGCGGCCTCGTGGTCTATCCCGGTGGAGGCATGGCTGACGGCGTGGACGGCGACAACTTCATGGTGGCTCCTCCTCTAACAGTTAAAGAAGGTGAAGTGCGCGAAATAGCTTCTCGCCTGAAAGGTGCCCTTGAGGCCGCCTCAGAAGCGGTACGTGTGGGCGCATGAAGCAGACAGCGCTTTAAAAAAAATAGATCGAGGAGGTTGGTATTGGCGTGCCTACGAAAGTGATAAAACCGGTAACCTCGGCCAAGGAAGCGGTTAGCGGCATCAAAGACGGAAGCAGCATTATGGTCGGAGGTTTTAACTATGGAGGCATTCCTTACACATTGATCGATGCCCTTGTGGAGAAGGGGGTAAAGGGCCTCACTCTTATATCCAACGACACCGCCTATGAAGACGTAGGGCATGGCAAACTCATATCTGGAGGACAAGCTAAGAAGGTGATCGCCTCCCATGTAGGGTTAAATAAGGCTACAAGTCGCCTTTACAACGAGGACAAACTCGAATTGGAACTGGTGCCCCAGGGGACGCTTGTGGAGCGGATCAGGGCCGGCGGTTTCGGCCTGGGCGGCTTTCTAACTCCTACGGGAGTGGGCACCGTGGCGGAGGAGGGGCATCAAGTTGTGGAGGTGGGTGGCAAGAAATTCATCCTGGAGCTCCCGTTAAAGGCGGATTTTGCCCTTATCCGAGCCCATTATGCCGATCGAATGGGCAATCTCACGTATTTCGGCACCAACAGAAATTTCAATCCTATAATGGCCACGGCAGCTGACGTCGTCGTGGCCGAGGTGGATGCCGTAGTGGACGTGGGATGCATCGATCCCAACGATGTGGTGACGCCCGGCATCTTCGTTGACATCTTAGTGGTAAAGGGGGACTCCTACTATGCTGCCCGCACTTAGCGAAGAGGAGAAAAAGCATCGCATCGCCAAAAGGGTTGCCCTGGAGTTCAGCGATGGCGATGTCGTGAATCTGGGCATAGGCATTCCTGCACTGGTTTCAGATTATATCCCGGAGGGGGTCAGGGTCATCCTGCAGACGGAAAACGGTGCTGTGGGGGCCGGTCCCAAGCCGGACGTAGAAGATCTGCGCTTCATAGGCGCAGGGGGTAGATGCCTTTCCATCGCGCCTGGCGGGTCATGCATAGCCAGCGACTTGAGTTTTGGCATCATTCGAGGAGGGCATTTAGACGCCACCGTCTTGGGAGCCTTGCAGGTGGATTCCGAAGGAAATTTGGCTAACTGGATGGTGCCGGGTGGCCTCGTGGCCGGTATGGGTGGCGCTATGGATTTGGTTGTGGGCGCCAAAAGAGTAATTATAGCCACGACTCATACGACAAAGGATGGTCGTCCTAAGCTCGTAAAAAAGTGCACGCTCCCTCTTACGGCCGTGAACGTCGTAGATGTGGTCGTAACAGAGCTCGCTCTCTTTCGTTTCTACGATGGGAAGATGGTCTTGGAGGAAGTGGCTCCCGGCGTTACGGTGGACGATATAAGGGCTTGCACCGAAGCCGATTTTGCGGCAGCGGAGCCCGTTCAAGTCATGAAAGGCATAACGCAGTAGAATTATCTTGACAGCGACTCACTGTTTAGGCGAGGTGAGTTGCCCGCAAATAAGGGATGCCGCAAGAAATCTGCGATGGACAAGCCGCATCGGTTCCTTCATGAGACGGCTTGTCCATCGAGTCAGCGGCTCTTCTTTATAGGCCCAAGATGCCGAAGAAGAGCATGCATACAAAACCGCCCACTACAGACATGGAAAGCCCCCAGATCAAAAGATGTCGGAACAGTTTGGATTTGTCCTCATGTTCCGGTGCGCAAGCTATGCAGAGAGCCCCGAGAGTCGAAAGGGGCGACATATCCACCATGTGCGCGCCAACGTTCACAGTGGAGATCAAAGCGACAGCGTATGCCACCTGCCCTGGCGTGCCCATGATGCCGAGGCTTCGCATCAACCCAGGCACGAGAGGTAAGAACATGGGCATTACCACGCCAGAAGAGCTCGAGTAGGCCGAGATGATGCCGGCTATCAGCGCCACCCAGAAGTGAAGGGTCAACGGTGTGGATATGGAGCCTATGAGCTCGACCAGCACGTTTAGACCTCCTGTTTTGTCCATGACTTCGACGAGCACCGTGACGCCGCAGACAAGTGTCAGGACGAACCACGGCACGCGAGCGATGGACTTCCTTACGTTTGCGGCGCCACAGAGCATCAAGATACCCGACAACAAGAAGGCTACAGACCCTACATTGGAGAATAGGCGTATCGCCCATTTGGGGAGCACTTGTGAAGCTCCCGGCAGCAGCGGCAAAAGGATCAAAATCACGTAAGCCGCCATGATCGCCACAGTAATCCGCTGCTTGTCGTCGAAGGGTTCCGGTTTAGGGGCGATCTCGTCGATGTTTAGTGTCCCGCGCGCTTTCCGCATCCAGGCTAAACCACCCAAAAGCAAAAAGCCAGCGATGTTGGTAATACATTGGGCTACCAAAGAATTCCAGTAGACCTTCCATTCTATGGGAACTATTCTCCCTACCTCTATACCTAAGTCACCTGCCATTTTCGATACGATCTCCATAGACACAATTCCCGTGGGAGCGAAGGGAGAAAAGGCGGCAGCGTTAGCCGTCCCTACCACTAAAAGCGTCATCAGAAAAGCCTTCATGCCTATTCGCCCTGCGATGGCCATGGCAAAAGGGGCTATCAGGGCTACGGTGGCGATATTGCCGGGGCCGATTGTGGTTAGAACCAACACGATCAGAAAGATTATGAGCGGAATGAGTGCAGTGTTTCCCTTGGCCAGGCGCACGGCGCTGATGGTGAGCTTATCCAGCGTGCCGTTCTCTTGGGCCATACCGAAGAGAAATGTGACGCCGAAGAGCGTCATGAATAGCGAGGTAGGCCAAAACCCCAAGACTTTGCTTCCGCTTAAACCTCCCCAGATTGTTCCCACCAAGAGAGCGAAAAAAATTCCCAAAAGGCCCGGATTCCATTCCTCCCTGAAGCAGCTTATGATGATGACGATCGCGAGAGCCACTAAGGAAAGCAACGCTGCTGTAGAAAACATCCGTTACCCCTCCCGTTTTTAAAAGAGTCATAGGATCACGACAACTATGCTTTTTACTTATCATATTATCTTAGAAACGTCAAGATAGGGTTCTCCGCTGTAAGACGACGTAATTTCGTCTTGGCCATAGCGCATGACCCATTTGCTTAATTACTACTTTGATCATCAATACTACGACGTGAATTATGAGAATTAAGAAAATACCCGGTATTATCTGTAAGGCTAATTGCTACAAGGACACATTTCAACTTAATTAGCTGCAATCTATTATGTTTTTCGCATGATTTTGATGGATTTTGCGTACAATAATTTGTCTCACCCTTGACAAATTGAGAGATCAAGGTTAAATTAACAATCAAGCGATTATGGTGTGTTCGAATGATGATAACATATATAATGCTAAAATTACTGAGATTAGCTATACCTAACATAATATACTATTTGAGGATTTTAAAGTATGAATCGTGAGAGGCGATTATGAAAGAGTGAAATTTTAGATGTAAAAGCAGTTATGGAGGGTATCATTATTCGAGGAAAGATATTTGAATCGATTATAAATTGTAAACTTACACGGAGGGATGAGAAATGGCAGATTACGAGGTGTCGAGGGTCATCGATGTGAGAGGCGAAGTGTGTCCTGTGCCGGACGTGGAGACGAAGAGGGCCATAAAGGGCGCAAAAGAAGGCGAGATCCTCAAGGTGCTCGTCGATTACCCGCTTTCGGTGGAGAGAATCCCTGAGAGCGTGAAGAAGCTGGGGAGCGAGGTTTTAGAAGTTAGAAAGAACGGCGGAAGCGACTGGGAGATCTACGTGAAGGTTAAAAAGCAATAGAGATTGCGAATGGCGCCGTGGCGAGATGCGGCGCCATTCGCGATGAGCGAGAGGGAGGGTAAAAACATGATCTTCAGCGGTTTTTTGATTGGCCTGATATTCGGGGCGCTCTTACAGAGGAGCAGGATGTGTTTCAATTCGGCCTTCAGGGATGTGTTGCTATTCAAAGATAACTACCTTCTAAAAATGGCCTTGCTCGCCGTGGCCGTCCAGATGGTCTTAGTGCATTTGCTGGCCCAGATGGGCTTGATCGCGCTTGCGCCTTCTGGCCTCAACTGGGTTGCGAACATAGTCGGTGCGTATATCTTTGGCCTTGGCATGGTTTTGGCAGGAGGATGTGCCAGCGGCGTGACCTATAGAGCCGGAGAAGGTCTTACAACCGCGTGGTTCGCCGCCATCTTTTACGGCGGGACGGCTTATGCCATGAGGAACGGTGGGGTATTCAGCGGCGTATGGAAATGGTTCCAAGGGTTCGGCGTTGCGCCATTTCAGTATTTTGATCAAGCCACAGGAGAAGGATTTTCAAGGCTGTATCTGCAGAAAGCCGGGCAAACGCTGCCCTCCGTCTTTGGCGTCAACCCGTGGATCGTTGTGGTCATATGCGTGGGCCTGATCCTCTGGTATGTCTTCGGCACGCAGACCAGCGAGAGGGAGTCGAAAATAGGGTTAAAAATGGCCGCCGTGCTGTTGGGCGCCGTAGGGGCTTTTGCCTGGTATTTCAGTGAACTGGTCGGAAGAAACTACGGGATGGGTATCACGGGAGGATGGTCTAACATATGGAGCGTCTGGCTTTCGGGTAAACCCTTCAGCTGGGATGGGTTGAGTGTCTTCGGCATCGTGGTGGGCGCTGCGATATCCGCCGTTATGGCGAAGGAATTTAAGCTCAGGATGCCGAGAAACCCCATCACATACGTGCAAGTCATGGGCGGTGGCATCGTCATGGGTTTCGGTGCCACCATAGCTGGCGGGTGAAACATCGGTCACTTCTTCACCGGCGTGCCGGTGCTCGCGATTTCTTCTATAGTTGCTTCGGTGTTTTTTGTGTTGGGAAACTGGACGCTTGCCTGGTTCCTATACGGGCGGGAATAACTCGACGGGAGGCTTGAAGCTATGAAGATAGCCATACAGGTAATGACTCCGCCCTACTCTTACCAAGATATGGACAGCGCGATAAAGATCGCCGAGGCAGCCCTCAACAAGGGACATGAGGTGGCGATATTCCTCTTTGCCGACGCAGTAAATGCTGCCAACTCGCGCGTCAAGCCGATCAGAATTGACAGGAATATTCCGAAAAAGTTAGAGGAGCTCATAAAGGAGAAGGGCTTGAGGGTTGACATTTGCGGGCTTTGTATGGAGTATAGGGGGCTTACGGAAGAGGCGATTATAGAGGGGGCGCGCCCCAGCGGGTTGCCTGAGCTGGCCAAGCTGATCGCCGAAAGCGACAGGTTCTTGAGCTTTCCTGCATGAGGTGACAGACGATGTCCAAGAAGGTGCTCTTTGTGGTTTATCAGTCCCCCGTGGGCTCTATATGGGTCAACGAGGCGTTTCGCACGGCTTTCGGCATGTATGGCGAGGATGTGGAGCCATCGATCCTGCTCATGAGTGAGGGCGTAGTCGCGTTGGCTCGCGAGTGTAAGCCAGAGAAATTGGGCTTGCTTTCGGTGAAGATGGTGCAGCGCTATGTCAAGCGTTACGGCACGCCCGTATATGCCGTCGGGGAAGATCTCGATACTTACGGCGTGAGGGATGTGGATGAGGGGTTTTCGGCCCAGATTATCAGAAAAGACGAACTCCCCGAGCTCTTCCGTCAACACGATTACGTGATATTCATGTGAGGTGAAGGCTATGGCTCTTATTTTGATAAAATACGGCCCAGATCATCCGGCGGAAGGGGTAAAGCTTTCGAGTGCAAGGGAGGGAGATTGTGCGGTACTCGTCCAAAACGGCGTCTATTGGGCTGCCTGTGATGCCTTGAAAGACGCAAAATGTCCGGTCTACGCCATAAAGGACGACTTCCTTGCCAGGGGTTATGAGGAAGAACAACTCGATATCGAGCTTATAGACTACGATGCTTTAGTCGAGCTGATTGAGAGAAACGAAGGGTTCCTGGGTTAGGTAGTTTGTAAGTTTTTAATCACGGTGTTCAGCGTAGCGGATGGGCCAAGATTCAGGAGATCCCATCCGCTTATTTTTGCGTTCACAGCTGCACACGTGCTGCTGCCTGCGTGGAAATAGAGCGGGCATGCCCCTCGCTGGGATTTGTGATAATATCAACGATAAAGCGGTGGCTTTCGAGATCGGATGAATGAAGCGCTTATGCTTTAAAGATCGATGCGAAGGGGGTAAACATGGTGTCTTTTTTTGGATCGCTCAGGCTCAGAAGCAGGTTATTCCTTTTGGTGCTGTTGCTTGTGGCCATCAACGCGGCCACGGGGTGGTATCTTATAACTGCCTTGAAAGGGCAAGGGAAAGCCATTGAAGAGCTTTATGGCGGGGGAATGGAAATAAGCAAGGCTGCTGAGGTCAATGTCGGCGCTTCTGGTCTGTTGACCTCCATGTACAGCACTTTTAACAGCCCGGAGGTGATATGGTCGGGCCAGGCGCTCATCATGGAGTCGATGCTGCAGAACCTCGAAAGGGCTATAAGTGGCTACGAAGAGATCACCGTGATCGAGGGCAATAAGGCGAGATGGGATGAAACGGCTAAAACATTCGCCGAATGGAGTGCCGGCGTCAAAGAAGTAATTGAGCTTTTCCGCAACGAAGCGCCGAGGGAAGAGGTTTCGAAAAAAATTGGTGGCATTTACCTCTCCACCAACGCCCTATCGCAGAGACTGGGCGAGATATTTTCCTTCTCTCAGATCGGCCTCGATACGATCTCCAACAACGCAACCTCTCGCCTGAACGAGGCGATAAAGACTTCTACCATCGCTATGGCCATCGCCGCCGCCGTCGCGCTGGTCCTTGGATTCTTGGTGGCCAGCTCCATAACTAAACCTTTGAAAAAACTCGTAACAAGCGTCCAAAACATAGCGGAAGAGTTGGATCTCACAGTTAGAGGCAATTCCAAAAGCAGGGATGAGACGGGCGACGTGAGCCGCTCTCTCGATCATCTCCTCGAGCGCTTCTCCGAAGCTCTGAAGGAGGTCTCCGGCGTTAGCCTGAGAGTGGCGGAGTCGGCTGAAAACTTCTCGGCCTCGAGCGAGGAGACGAGCGCCAACCTTCAAGAGGTCAAATCGAGCGCGGAGGCTATGGCCGCTCAGGTGGAAAACTTGGCCGCTGGGGTGGAGGAGATAAATGCCTCTGTGGAGGAGGTGGCCGCTGGGGCTCAGTCGGCTGCCCAGAGGAGTCAAGAAGTGACCGAGGAAGTAGAGAGGGCTCGAGGGGCAGGGGAGGATGGAATAAGGGCTGTTCAGAACGCCGTCGCTGCCTCTGTAAATGTGGCAGACGGAGCACTCAAGGCCTCGAATGTTGTGAGTGAACTCGCTGAGAGGGCCAAGCAGATTCAATCGTTTGTGGATGTTATAGGTTCTATAGCGGATCAAACTAACTTGCTCGCCCTGAACGCTGCCATAGAAGCAGCTCGTGCCGGCGAACACGGCAGGGGTTTTGCCGTGGTAGCGGAAGAGGTGAGAAAACTTGCCGAGGCGAGCAATGAGGCTGCCCTGAAGATCGCCGATCTCGCTCAAACGATAGTGGCAGACCTTGGCGAAGTCGTCGACGTCACTAAGGAGAACGCACGGATGGCCGATGGCGCCAAAGCTCAAGCTCAAGAGGCTGAAACTGCAATAAGCCGGATTATGGAGGCGCTGAGATCCATCACTGCCGCTGCTCAAGACATGGCTGCGCTGGCCGAAGAACAGGCTGCCTCGAGCGAGGAGATAGCCAGCACCGTTCAAAACATGGCAGAACGGACTCAGGACGTCGCCAGCGCCGTAGACAGTGTTCACAGGAGCATCGAAGAGGTTGCCCAGGCATCCAGGCATATCGCCGAAGGCTCCTCTGAGCTCGCAGATCTGGCCGGAAAGCTTCAGGAACTCGTGAGGCAATTCAAGATTGAGAAGGAAGAAGAGAAGACAACAGAAAAAACCACAGCGGAGGCTGGACTCGTGCCGGTGAGTTAATATCGGAGGTAGAGATGGCTTTGGTTTGGAAAGCAGCCAGACTGCTCGTTGTGGCGCTGATGGGGTGTTTGTTTTCTACGGCTGCCTGGGCTGATGTGGGGTGGTCAACCAGGGTAGCGGGGTTGTTAGTAGAACTCGCCAAGGGAGACAAAGCTTACAAGGTGGTCATAAGGAATGGCTCGCCTGATGATGTGCGTACGGTCATAAAAGAAGCAATGGAGAAGCACGACTTTGCTCTTGACCGAGAGGAGGAAGAAGTGCTCCTCTTTACAAAAAAATACGGCCTCTCTCGCTATGACGTAGTTTATCGTATCAGCAGCGTTAGAGATGGCACAGAGGTGATCGTGGCTGAAAGTATGCCGAGGAGCATCGTCTTTTTTGATCCTGGCATATTGGGGCGTACATATCGCAACCCAACTTACCTCAAGCCTATCCTGGATTCGGTAAAAGATCGTTTCGACAGGAGCGAACCCCAACTGCCGAAGACGGGGATCTTTTTGGGAGGTTCCGATGCAGGCGGTTATGTTATATCTTCTGTGGCGCAAGGAAGTCCGGCGGATGAGGCAGGTCTAAAAGCCGGAGATTTGGTGACGGAAGTAGACGGTGTGCCCTTAGCGGACCTCGCGATCGATGCGGCGAGGTTTCTGGCAGAAGACGGGCTGGGGAAACCTTCGATCCTCCTTACGGTTCATAGCCAGGGAGAGAGCCGCGTAGTGCGGTTGTATATGAAAGAACCCGCACAGGTTACTCCGTGAGGTTTTCTTGTAGGAAACGCCCGAGGGCGCGAAAGCCTTCCATGGTATCGGGGAGGAGTGAGTGATTGTATATGATCGAGGCCGGGTGAGGCATTGGGAATATGACCTTACCCTGTGCCTCGTAAGGCTTGCCGAAAAGAGCCGGTATGGCGCGATTTTCCGGCGGAACCGGCAGGCCGTGCAATTTGAAGATCACTTTCGCGGGAAACTTCCCCAATGTTAGGATCACCCTCGGAGATATGAGCGCTATTTCTCGTTCGAGGAAGGGAAGACAGGCGCAAACAGAACTCCATTTGGGGCGGCTGTAGCGAGGGATCATGCACTTCAAAAGGTTTGTACGGTATGTATCGCCAAACGAGAGACCCGCTGCTTCCATAAAATAACGCAAAAGGTGGCCCGATGGTCCGATGAAGGGACGGCCTACCATGTCCTCGCCTTCGCCAGGAGCTTGCCCCACTATCATAAGGAAAGCGCGGTCGTTGCCTTCCCCTGGCACCGCACAAAAACGACGCTCGCTCAAAATGCAGCGATGGCAGTTCCTCACTTCCTGAGCCAATTCTTCGAGCGCTTTTTTGTCATTTCCCATATACATAGATATCTTGTAAAGGGGCTGAAATTATCGCGAACGTGAGTTAGACGGACGAAACAACGGCGATGGCCTGATCTAAGGCAGCCCTTAGCTCATCCCATGAAGGGATGCCTCGGAAGATTGCCTTGTTATCCAGCACCCACGCTATCTCCTTTGCTCTGATCTTGTATTTAAATATTTCGAAGAAATAGAGGACATTTCGAGGGTCTATAAGTTCTACCTCTATCTTGTCTCCGTATTCCCTCTTGATTCTTCTCAAAAGCGACCCTACCTTTTCTCTCTCCCCCAAGAGGTGGAACGTCTCCATCTCCTCCATCTCTCTGTAGTCGATCGGGAGGCAGCAGGAATAGATCTCTGGCTTTTCCATAAATATCTTCAAAACCGGCCTTCTCATATTCTCTTCTCTCCCTTCTGCACGCTGGTAGTCCAGACGACACATGTCTTTCAATCGTTTAAAACCATTATATCTTATGTCCGAAGATCTACAGCTCTTTTACTCTCATCCTTTGTGCTATTTTTAAATGCTCGTGTCATGCACTGCCCTTGATTTTATGGTATTATATTATGAAAGGGCATAACAGCTTCCTTCAGGGGGCGGTGGCTATGCATATTATATGGCTCAATGGGCATTCCCTCACCATCGAGGATATCGTGCGCGTAGCCAGAAATGGCTACGGCGTTGCCCTGGATCCCTCTGCCAGAGCCTTCGTGCCGAGAGGCTCGTCTATGGTGGAGAAGTGGGCTGACGCTGGAGAAACGATTTACGGCATCACCACCGGCTTCGGCGACCTGGCGTCTACGTCTATCTCTCCCGAACTGAGCGAAAAACTCCAAGAAAACCTCCTGAAAAGCCATTCCTGCGGAGTGGGAGAACCGTTTCCCGAGGAGATCGTCAGGGCTGCAATGCTGCTTCGCATCAACACTCTCACGAGAGGTTATTCGGGCATCAGGCTGAAGACATTAGATCAAATGGTCGCCTATCTCAACGAAGGGATTCACCCCGTAATTCCGTCGCAGGGCTCCGTCGGTTCGAGCGGCGACCTTTGCCCGCTTTCGCATCTGGCCATCACCCTTCTTGGACTGGGAGAGGTCTTCTATCGAGGGAGGAGGGTTCCCACGCTTCGAGCTCTCAAAGAGGCTGGGCTTAAACCCCTCGACGGGCTCGGCCCTAAGGAGGGCTTGGCCTTAAACAACGGCACTGCCATGACGACAGCCGTTTCGGCCCTGTCTCTTTACGATGCCCTCGAGCTTGCCAAGGCCGTGGACGTAGCGGCGGCACTCTCTTTGGAAGCGCTTCACGGCGTGCCAGATGCCTTCGATCCCCGCATTCATGAGCTTCGCCCGCACATAGGGCAGAAGTTGGTGGCATCCAACATACGAAGGCTAATCGAGGGGAGCGAAATCGTCGAAGCCTACAGAGACAAAAGGGTGCAGGACGCCTACTCGTTGCGCTGTATTCCTCAAGTCCACGGAGCCAGCCGCGACGCGATGGATTTTGTGCGTCAAAAGATAGAGATCGAAATCAACTCCGTGACAGATAATCCTCTCATATTCCCAGCCGAGGGCGAGGTTTTAAGCGGCGGAAATTTTCACGCCCAA
Source organism: Acetomicrobium sp. S15 = DSM 107314 (assembly GCF_016125955.1). Classification (NCBI taxonomy): domain Bacteria; kingdom Thermotogati; phylum Synergistota; class Synergistia; order Synergistales; family Acetomicrobiaceae; genus Acetomicrobium; species Acetomicrobium sp. S15 = DSM 107314. Next base: position 83,713 of record NZ_JADEVE010000184.1, read on the forward strand.
CCCATCGCGTTGGCCATGGACTTTCTCGGGATTGCCGTCGCCGAACTTGCGGATATCTCCGAAAGGCGCGTCGCCAGGTTGGTCGACCATAAACTTTCAGGGCTTCCGCGCTTCCTCATAAAAAACAGCGGACTGAACAGCGGCCTCATGATCCCCCAATATACCTGTGCGGCATTGGTTTCGGAGAACAAGGTCCTCGCACACCCCGCCTCTGTCGATTCCATACCGACGTCGGCCAACCAAGAAGATCATGTTTCTATGGGGGCCTATGCCGCCCGCAAGGCCAGGACCATTGTAGAGAATGCCCAAAAAGTGGCGGCTATAGAATTTCTGGTCGCAGCGCAGGCTTTGGACTTCAGTGCGCCACTTAAACCCGGTAAGGGCACCGGAGCCGCTTATCGCCGCATAAGAGATGAAGTCCCGTTTTTGGAGGAGGACGTTATCCTTTATCCTTTGATCGATGTGGTCTTGAAGCTGCTATGCTCTGGTGAGGTTGTAGCATTTGCAGAAGGGGTCATTGGAGAGCTCGACTGACTCAAAAATGAGCTCCGGAGTTTGTGCCCCGGAGCTCAGATCGTTCTCATGGAGCCTTTCGGTGCCCTTTAGTTGCTTGAAGCTGCCTCGATTATGGCCTTGCAGAAATGAGGCAAATCGGCAGGCGTACGGCTGCTTATGAGGTTTTTGTCCACGACGACGGGTTCATCCACCCAATTTACCCCCGCGTTTACCATGTCATCTTTTATCGCGGAAAACGATGTGGCCTTAGCACCTTTCAGTATGCCGGCCGAGATGGGCACCCATCCTGCGTGGCAGATGAAGGCGACGATTTTACCGGCCTTATGGAATTCTTTGGTGAGTTCCAAAGCCTTGGGGTACCTTCTGATTTTGTCGGGAGCATAACCTCCCGGGATCAGCAGACCGTCGAAATCTCCGGCTCCTACCTCGTCGAACGAAGAGTCAGCCTTGCACGGGTAACCGTTTTTGCCTCGGTAGACTCGCCCTTTTTCCGGTCCGACTGTTACGACTTGAGCCCCCTCTTCAGTGAGGCGAATTTTGGGATACCATAGCTCGAGGTCCTCATATTCGTCCTCTACAAATTGCAGAAAGCGCTTTCCCGATAAACGAGACATAAAACACCACCTCCGTCTCTTCTTTGTTCAGATTTTATAATCATTTTAATCGTTTTTCAACCCTCTTTGATGCTCTCTTTTTGCCCTGTTTAAAACCCTCATTTACATCTGGCGAACGATTTGCCATCTGATGCCTGCTTGGGCGATGGTTTCCCTCGGTTGTCAGCACCGACAGCCCAAAGACAACGACGGCTTCGCTTCTGTTTTTTCAGGTAGAGCACTTTTGCCCACCCTGATACTCATATAAAAGTGTAGGTGGAATGGATACGGTGCCTCATATAAAATTCTAAGCCAAAACGAGCTCTTTCTCGCATTGCTCAACATCTGCTTTCTGCTTGAGATATGCCCTTGACAGATTTTGGTAATCCGGTTTAGAATTCGTTCATATTGTAAATTTAAGTTAACGCCTTTTGTCTTTCGAGGAGGGATTCATTATGGCAGAGTCTGCCCAAAGCGTCAATCTCATGGGGGAAGCTAATGGAGCGTTTCCCTTGCGCATCATCTATTCTCGCCTGCGCACGGAGGAAAAGATGCTCTTTCAAGCGGCCGATAGACTGGGGATACCGTATGTGGCAGAAGACATCCGCACAAAGAGATGGCCCGACTTGGGCGGCTATCCCGGCGAGGTTGTCATCTGCCGCTGTGTGAGTCATACACAAAATGTCGCGTTGGCCCAACTCTTGGAGTCTAAGGGCGTGCGCACGATCAACAATTCTTCGATAATGCTTCTATGCGGCGATAAGATTGCCACGGCGGCGCGCTTGGACGCGGCCTGTATACCTCAACCTGAATACCGTGTAGCTTTTTCCCCGGAAGGGGCAGTCGAAGCCGCGGAGGAGCTCGGATACCCTGTAGTCTTTAAGCCTTCGGTGGGGAGCTGGGGCAGACTTTTAGCGAAGGTGAATGACCGCGACGCCGCTGAAGCCTTGGTAGAGCACAAGAGCTACCTTGGGCCTCATCATCAGGTCTTTTTCTTGCAACGTTATGTGGAGAAAAATGGCTATGACCTGCGGGTTACCGTGGTCGGCGGAAAGCCCGTTACGGCCATAAAACGATGTAGCAGCCACTGGATAACCAACACCGCCCGCGGGGCCCAAGCTGTGAGGTATCCCTTAGAGGAAGATCGGGAATTGGTCTCCCTTTTGCAGCGACTTTATAAAGCCATCCCAGGCGACTTTTTGGCCGTAGATCTATTTAGGATGGATGGACGATGGGTTATAAACGAGGTCAACGGCCAGCCGGAGTTTCGAAGTTCTACGATCAGCACCACGGGGGTTGATTTGGCGGCCTTGATGATGCAATACGCCTGGTCGCTTGTCCCCGAGGAAGCGCTCCTCGTTGGTCAGGGTTAGTTTGCCTCGTCGAGGAAGGTGTGCAGGGGGCCCAAGCGCCCCCTTTCGTCCACATAGCGCACCTCGCACTCCAAGTATAAGCCGGTGCGTTTAAATGTTGCTGCCCTAATCAGGCTAACCAACTTAAAGACATCAGCGGCCTTTCCGCCGCCGAGGTTTACGATGAAGTTGGCATGCTTTTGACTCACTTGGACGCCGCCTACCGTAAGCCCCTTCAATCCCAGGTCTTGTATCACCTTGCCCGGAGGGCCGAAGCTATCATAGAGCTCCGGGTGGTTGGAGAAGACAGAGCCGCAGTTCGGAAGCTTTAAGGGGAATTTCCTTTTCCTCTCCTCGAGGATCTCAAGCGTTTGCCGCCTGATTCGGGATGGGTCGTCGGGTCGACACAATAGCTCTGCCTGGAGGATTACAAGATCCGTGTCTTGGAAAATGGAACGACGATAGGAAAAGGCACATTCGGCGTTATGCATGACCTTCACATTTCCGAAGCGGTCCATTGCCCATACCCTGCGGACGGTTTCGCCTATGCTGTGCCTTAAACTGCCGCCGTTCATATATATAAGGCCGCCCAAGGTGCCGGGTATGCCCGCAGCGTGCTCGAGTCCGCTTAGGCCCCTATTCGCAGCCGCTCTTGCCAAGGCTGGCACCCACGCGCCGGCCTGGGCCGTTATGATGTTGCCTTTGACTGTATAGTGGGAGAATTTGCGGCCTATCTTCAGCACGGCGCCGCGCAACCCTGCGTCGCTGAAGAGGAGGTTAGACCCATTACCTACGATAACAAGAGCGACGCCCTCTTCTTCAGCACGAGCGCAGGCCCTTGCTACTTGATCTGCCCGGAGCGGCTCTATGAAGAGATCCGCCACCCCCCCGATCCTCCAACGGGAATGAAGCCAGAGGGGCTCATTCACGCGGATGAGCCCCAGATCTTCTGCAGTGCGAAGCCTTTCTATTCCCTTCATCTAACCCCCGCCCGTATAGCCTTTTGTAGCATTGTATCACGGGCGGGAGGCGAAGGCTTGCGCGACTTTCGAGTCGGCGGCAGATGCGGAAGCGGTTACCGGCAAAGCCCTCAGACCTGTGGGCGCCTCAAGAGGCGCCTCGCCTTTACATATGGCAAGGCACCTTTCCATCAACGCTGTGAGCTTGCGGCTCGCCTCCTCGGCGCGACCATACATAGCTTTAGCGGCGTCGAAATCGCGCCTCGATACCGCTTCGATAGCGGGAAGTGCAGATTTGTGGACGATTTCGTGGATTTTCCCTATCTCCTCCCAAAGCGCAGCGATCTCTTGAGGTGGGATAGAAATGGCATAAAAAACGCCGAAGTGGCAGCGGGTAGGGTCCGTCTGAACGAAGGAGAAGGCTTCGTCTCCGCTCGTTACGGCTTTCAGCCTCTTGACCCAGCGTTTGTGGGCCTCCAAAGCTCCTTCGACTTCGGCGATAAAATCTTCTTTCTGGGCGAGTTTGAACCTGGAAAATTTATCCAGCATCGCTCGAGAAAGATTCACCACGCGCTTTGTCTCTTCGCTTAAGGAGACCAGCGATCCCTCCATGGTCTTTGCCGTATGTGTTACGCGCTCCATTATCTCTTTGAGGTCAGAGGTGCGAGATGCGATCTGTTCCGACGCTGCCGACATCTCCTCCGTAGAGGCTGACAACTCCTCGGCGCTGGAAGCCACACCCTCGGCGCTCGTTCCCACCGAAGCGATTCCCTTCAACACGGCGGCAATCTCTTCTATTACGCGATCGCTTCTTTTGGCCACGCTGTCCATCTCCTCGGCCATAGAGGCGATCTCTTTGGCGTTTCCTTCGACCTCTTCCATCACGGCGTTGAGATTTTCCCCTATCTGAACGGCTGCCCTCCTGCTCTCCTCAGCGAGCTTCCTCACCTCTTCTGCAACCACCGCAAAGCCCTTGCCGTGCTCACCGGCCCGGGCGGCCTCTATAGCGGCGTTCAATGCCAATAGATTAGTCCTATCGGCGATGGCCGTTATAGCCTTCACCACGTCTTGGATAAGGGAGGCCTTTTCGGTCACGGCCTCTGTGCTTTGGGCCACCCCATGGCCCTGGTCTCTCATGGTAAGGATGGACTTTCTTACCTCCTCAAGGGCAGATTGGCCTGAAGCGGCCCTTTCTCCGATTTCTGCGGCAGCGGCGTTCAGCTCCTCCGCCATCCGAGCCAGACCTTCGCTAGCCGCAGCTATTTCGGCTATCCCCGAATTGGCCTCTTGAACCGAGGCAGCAATTTCATCTATGTCCTTGGACCCTCTGGATAGCTCTTCGTGCATCTCTTTAAATACGGACGAGGAGCGCCTTACCTGGTCTTCCACGGCGCTCATTTGAACTGCGCTATCCCTGAACGTGCAGAATGTGTCCCAGAAAGAACGCCGCAGAAATTCGATGAAGTGGTTGAACGCGGCGCTTAAATAGCCCAATTCATCCCTGGATTTGACCGGTAAGCGCTGAGTCAGGTCTAAGGTGTCTTCGGCGAGCGCTTTTACGAATGATAGGAGGTTTTTTAGCGGACGGACGATGCCCCTGCTTATGAGCAACCCCACCAAAAAGGCAAAGACCGTACCTGCGATAAGTGTTGCCGATCGAACGCGCCTCCACCATGCTGTTTTGCCTACAGCGTGTTCAGCTAGTACGGCCTGAAGGCGGTTTAACTCGTCTAAGAGCGTTCTCCGATCCTCTGCCAAGGCCTCTGCTGTCATTTGAGCGTTGCTGCTGCTGGAGATGGCGTCGAGCCTTTCCCGCACCTGGCGCCAAAGGCTCAATATGCTTTTGATTTGGTCTTGCACCTCGGGCGGGGCAGGATGGATTGTGTCAATGTGCAAGTAGGAGAGGATTTGGGGTGGAAGAACCCCTCCTTCCAAGAGTAGTTTCAGCCCTTGGTCGAAAGCCTTGATTTTATCGGATAGATTTCGCCGTATTGCGTCGTTTTGATCATAGCTTAAGTAAGTAGCTGTAGCAAATATACCTTCCGCCAAGAAGGCTTGCCTCAAGGCAATGGCCTCTATGGCAGCGTCTTCCTTCTCAAGTCCATTCACGATGTTGTTCAAGCTGTAAACTCCCACGATGAGGATGACGAAAAGTGCGATCAAAATTGCACTGCGCCTCATAAGGCCCTTTCCCATTTTTTCACCTCCGCAGCGATATGTTGACGATCAGGGTCAAATTCGATCAAGTTTTCCCTCGCTCGATAATCTCCTGGGCCTTTTCTGTTTGGTTTGGGAACAGATCCTTCGGCACCTTCTCTCTCCCCACAGCCTTAAATACTGCGTAGCGAGCACATTGTGAATTATCACTCAGGCAGTAGCGCTTTTTCATCATATTGGCCGTCGCCGGCATCTTTTCCATTAAGTCGTTAAAGAATGGGCACTTTTCGACTAATTCACACTTTTGCATCGTCTGTACACCTCCGCTCAAAGATTTGTACCGCCACGCAAAATTGAATCATTTTTGAAAATCTAATTTTATACTAATGCTTCGAGCCTTTCTTCGTCAATGCCCTTTGGTCACACTTTCGTCGCAACATTTGGCAGATGAGGGATCGTTGCGGCGCAAAAAGGAGGTATGGTTTAACTTAAACTCCTTCCAATTGCGTGATATAATTCCACTTGAGACCATTTTACAGAGGAGGGATCGCAGTGGATGTCATCCAGGCGTTGAAAGAGAGGCGCTCCATAAATTTCTTTGATCCCGAGCGCAGCATACCCGATAATACGTTGAAGGAGCTCTTGGAGATCGCAAATCTCGCCCCGTCTTCGTTCAATCTGCAGCCGTGGAAGGTCATCGCTGTCAAAGACAGGGAGCGAAAAAAGGTCCTCAGGCGCTGTGCCTTCGACCAACCAAAGGTGGAAGAGGCCTCGGTTGTGCTCATAATCGTGGCCGATCCGATGGGCGTTGAGGAAAACCGGGATGCAGTTATAAAGTCCAACATAGAGTTAGGCTATATGAAGCCGGAGGCCACGGAGTCGACTCTGGGAATGATCCAGACCCTTTACGGCCCTCCCAATAGCCTGCAGAGGAAGATCTTCGCGGTCAAAAACGCGTCGCTTTTCGCCATGAGCGTAATGGCTGCCGCCAGGGGGTTGGGATTGGAAACGCACCCGATGGACGGCTTTGACGAGGGGGCCATAAAGAAGGAATTCGGCATTCCCAACGATAAGATAGTTCCCATGATCATCGCGGTTGGTTACCTTAAGCCGGGAGTCAAGCTTCTTCCTCGGGCATATAGGAGAAAGATCGAGGATTTCGTCAGGTTTGAGTAGAGCTTCCTGTATAAAAGCGCTGCCAAAACGGCGCTGCGACAAAAGGGCGCCGTTTTGTACAAAAGGTTTTAGGAAACGGAGGGAAAAGTTATGGACCTCGGACTCGAGGGCAAAAGTGTTTTAGTGTTGGCTTCGAGCTCTGGCCTCGGCAAGGCCATAGCCGCTGAGTTTGCAAAAGAGGGGTCGCGCGTCATGATATCCTCTTCCAACGAAGAAAAATTGCGGATCGCCCAAAGGGAGATAAGGGAAGCCACCGGCAATGAGCCTCTGTATAGGGTTTGTGACATCACGAAGGCCGATCAAATAAAAGCGCTGGTGCGCGAGACCGCCAACGCCTTCGGCACGATCCATGTGCTCGTCAACAACGCGGGCGGCCCACCTCCAGGCACATTCGAGAGCTTCGGTGACGATGCGTGGCAGCGCGCTTTCGAGCTCGACCTCTTGAGCTACGTGAGGAGTATCCGGGAGGTGCTTCCCTATATGAAGAAAGAGCGCTGGGGAAGGATAGTGAACTCCACCTCCTCTTCGGTCAAAGAGGTCATAGACAATCTCATACTCTCCAATACGTTCCGCATCGGTGTGGCTGGGATGAGCAAGACTTTGGCACGGGAGGTGGCCCCTTATGGCATCCTCGTAAACGTCATAGGGCCGGGCCGGATACTCACGCCGCGCCTGGAGCAAGTGGACAAGGCGAACGCGCAAAAAATGGGAAAGAGCGTAGAGGATGTCCGAGCAGTCACGCTTTCGGCCATACCGTTGGGGCGGTTTGGCGACCCAGTGGAATACGCCAAGCTCGCCGTTTTCCTGTGTTCCGAGGCCAACACCTACATAACTGGACAGACTATCATAGTCGATGGCGGGATGGTGAAGGCCGTCCCATAAGTCGAGGGAGGAAACATCTGTGGAAGCTAAGATCAAGGATGTCCTCAAGGTCGAGGGCAAGAAAGCTCTTGTGACGCTTTGCGAAAATCCCTTCCGCCCGGCCGGGGGAGGACAGCCTGGAGACACGGGCACCTTGGAGGGCACAAATCTTTTGGCGGTTGTTAATGATTGCACCGAAGAAGACGCAGGGCCTGTGCTCCACTTGGCTGTGAAGCGGGGGGAAGTGAGGCCTGGTGATGTTGTAACGGTCAAAGTTGACTACGGACGCCATGCGACACTTTCGCGCATGCACACCGGCGAACACATACTATCCCGGGCTTTAGAAAGGCAGGTCTCAGGTCTCAAGGTGTATAAGGTTTCCATAGATTCCAAAGAGAGCTCTATATACCTGCGCTACGACGGAGAACTCACATGGGAGATGCTCTTTTCCGCCGAGGATGAGGCGAACTCTATCATCGCCTCCGATATCCCCGTAAAAATTTATAGCCTTTCTCCTCAAGAAGCCCAAAGCCTTCCCAATTTAAAGGCCAACTGGGAGAGAATAGAAAGCGAGAAGATAAGGATCGTCCAGATCGGTGATTACGATCTGATAGCCTGTTCGGGCAGCCACGTATCCTCGACGGCTCAAGTCGGAGGGGTGATCGTGACGGCCTTCAGGGGTTCACCTCCCGAGTGGGAAGTGAAGTTCTCTCTGGAGAGGGCGCACCTCTTGGATGATTACGGCAGGGTCATGAGGAAACTTTTGCGCAAGGTCGGATGCAAGCCTGAAGACCTTGAGCCCATTTACGACAGGCTGAGGGAAGAGAAAGAATCGCTCCAAAAGCTCCTCGGCAAGGTGAGGAGCTACATCTCCTTTCCCTTCTCGGAAGAACAAGTGGACGGATACGAGCTGTTATCCGCCGAGGCGCCAGGCTTGACGGTGGAGGTCGCGACGCCCGCCTTGAAGAAGCTCACCGAAGAAAGAAAAAAGGCCGTGGTTGTCTTGCTGATTCAGGTGGGCGAAGAAAGGGAGGCCTACTTCGTTTTAACGGCCGGCAACGACGTCGCTGTGGACCTGCGGAAGATCGTAAAGGACAGAAAAGAGCTCGAAGCCAAAGGCGGCGGGAGCGCTTCCTGGGTTTCCGGGGTTACGGCATGTCTTTCCGTGGCGCGCTGGAGGGAAGCGCTGAGCGAGCTTCTCCGCTCCTCTTAGCGGCGTCTCCAGGTCGTAAAGAGACAGGGAATCGAGCGCCATCTCCCGATTCCCTGTCTCTTTACGAGGCAACGCTTCTGCGCCTTCTTCTCGCCGACCAGAGCGGGATCGTCCACGCGCATGCTACGCAGATCACCAGCACGGTGCTTATGGGGCGCGTTACGAACTGGTTCAAGGCGCCGCCGGTCTTTATAACGCTCATCATGAAGTTGCGCTCCACCATGGGCCCGAGTATCAGCCCCAAGACTATCGGGGCGACGGGCACATCGCTCTTCTCGAAGAAATATCCCAAGAGCCCCATGACAAGCATCACGCCCACGTCGAAGAGGCTGTTGTTTATGGCGTAAGAGCCGACGCAGCAAAAAAGCAGTATAGCAGGCATGAGAATCCCCTTCGGTACTTTGAGCATCTGCATGCCAGACCTGGCGGCCAAATATCCGAGGGGAATCAGTAGCACATTGGCGATGAGAAAGATCAGATATATGGCGTAGACGAGGTCCCCTTGCCTTTCAAAGATAAGGGGACCAGGACGCAACCCCTTCATCATGAGGATGCCGAGCAATATGGCCGTTATGGAATCACCCGGTATGCCGAAAACGAGCGCCGGGATCCATGCTCCGCCCAAAGCTGCGTTGTTGGCCGACGTTGCGGTTAGGACTGCTTCTTCCGAGCCTTTGCCATATTCTTCCGGATGTTTCGATGAAAGTTTACCGACGCCGTAAGAGATCCAGGCAGCGATGTCGCCCCCTGCACCCGGCAGAGCTCCTATGACCATGCCCAGCACTGCAGAGCGCAGCAGTATTCCTAAACGGTTTTTCATCGCTGCCCATGCGCTTTTGAGCATTTCAAAAAAGCCGAAGGAGAGCTTTTGCGCCGTGAAGCTGACCGACTCCTCCGTCGTGCGTATAACCTCACTCACGCCGAATAGTCCGACCATCGCCGGGATGAAGTTCACGCCGCCCAAAAGTTCGCTGCTTCCGAAGGTAAAGCGCGGTATGCCGAGCGTTATATCTATTCCTATAGTGGAGAAAAAGAGCCCCAACAGGAGCGCTATACAGCTTTTAACCGTGGAGCCCTTTGATACCGTGACGGTGGTGGAAAGGCCCAAAATAGCGAGCCAGAAGTACTCAAACGAAGTGAAACGCGTGGCAAATTGGGCTAACGTAGGAGCGATAAGCATTAGCGAAAGTGCCCCAATGATCCCACCCGTAGCACTACAACAAGCGCAAAGGGCCAACGCCTTCACGGCCATTCCTTTATTGCACAGTTGGTATGCATCTTCTACATAGGCGCTGCTCGACGGGGTGCCGGGAACGCGCACCAGCGTCGCAGGAATGTCTCCGGCAAATATCGCCATGGCCGAGAGGACTATCACACCCGCTAAGGCGGGGAGCGGATCCATGAAGAATGTGAAGGGAACGAACAAAGCGGTGGCCATCGTGGCCGTTAGCCCCGGGACGAGCCCCACAAAGAGGCCATAGACCGCCGTAATGACCATGATGAAAATTAAATAGGGGCTCGATAATAATTGAATTGCTGCCGCGAGGTTTGCCATCATCTTTCTACCACCCCCACGGTCCCACGGGAAGCGGAACCCTGAGCGCCTTTGTGAATAACCCCCACACTACTGCTACCAATATCGTGGCCGTAACGGCGCTGCGCAAAAGGCTATTCTTGCGCAAGCATAACTCTGCCATCATCATGATCCACGACGTTAGAATGAAGCCCAACTTGGGAGCACAGGCGATCAGAAATATTACCAGCCCCGTAACTTCCACGAGCCTTAAGCGTTCGCCCGGCCCGCTGAAGAATTTCTCCCCTTTCTCCTTTTGACGCAAAGCGGGCGCTAACACCAATATACCGCAGATACATAAAGCGATGCCTATAAGCGTGGGGAAAAGCCCTGGCCCGGCATATGAACCAGGGACATTCCCTAACTGCATGCTCCTATGTACAATGAGCACCCCTCCGACAGCGCACCCGGTGCCTATAACGGCATCTTTTGCGAGCAATGTGACCACCCTCTCACACAAATAAGAGCAGGGAGAGCTAAGTCTCCCCGCTCTTGCAAGTCTCCTTCCTTCTACTTGGCTAATCCCAGCTCTTTCATGAGATTGCCCAGCTCTTCATCGTTTTCTGCCAAAAACTTTACTGCCTCGTCGGTCGGAATCCAGGCCACACCGTATCCAACTTGATCCATAAAGCTTGTGAAACGCTCGCTTTCGACCGCCTTTTTCAATGCCGGTTCCAAAACACTTACGACGTCGTCGGAAAGCCCCTTGGGGCCGGCTATGCCGCGCCACGTGCCCAGGCTCCAGTCTATGCCGAGTTCCTTCAGCGTCGGTATGTCGGGGAAGGCTTTGACGCGCTCATCTGCCATGACTGCGAGCCCCTTGATCTTGCCGGCCGAATAGAGACTCATGCCCTCGGGCAAGCTGCACGGCACCAGATCCACGCCTCCGCCTATCAGCTCGCGCAGGCCTTCAGCGGCCCCTGTAGAGGGAACCCAAGTGACCGCGTCAGGCGGAAGGCCCATAGAGGCGAGCCACCCGGCCATGGCGAGGTGCCATATGCCACCGGTGCCCGTGCCGGAGGCGCGCAGTTTTCCTGGGTTTGCCTTTATCTCATTTACGAGGTCTTCCAATTTCCCCCACTTCGAGTCGGCCGAAACCCATACCGCCGCAGGGTCGATGTTTACAATCCCTATGGGGCGAAAGTCGTTGTAAGTTACCTCCGCCATGCCCATCCAATGCATCATGTTGAGCTCGGCGGTGATGATAGTGAGCGTATATCCGTCTGGCTGAGCCTTGGCTCCGGCTATATGACCTATGGCTCCGCCTCCGCCGGTGCGGTTTACCACGTTAAACGGAACGCCCAGATCTTCCTGCAAGATGGCGGCTATTGTCCTTGCTACTTGATCCGTTCCTCCGCCCGCGCCCCAGGGGCAAATGATCTGTACTGGTCTATCTGGGTAAGCCGCTTGTGCGCCTACCGACGAGGCAAAAAGCGCAAACGCTGCAACAAATACAACACACGCTAAACGCCACTTTCCCTTCATGCCTATCCCTCCCAGATGAGATTAAATGCTCTTGAACATCGATATTTTAGGCTAATCTTGTCGTACTTGTCAACCGAAATTGCACTTTAGTTTCACATAGTGAACCATATTTAGATTCACCGCTTGGGCATGTGTATACTTATGCCATCGGCAGCGAGGGCAGCTTCGAATATGGCCTCTCCCACTGTAGGGTGGGCGTGAATTGTGGAAGTTATCTCTTCCAGCGTGGCCTCGAGTGTCATGGCTATCGTTCCTTCGGCGATGAGCTCTGTGGCCTTGGGGCCCAATATGTGCAGTCCTAAAATCTCGCCATATTTTGCGTCTGCTATAATCTTCACCATGCCCTGTGTTTCGCCCAAAATGAGAGCCTTGCCGTTCGCCGCCAAGGGAAATCGCCCTACTTTTATTTCACCTGCGTGCTTTTTGGCCTCCTCCTCCGTCAAACCCACACCTGCGAGCTCGGGAGAGGTGTAGAGGCAGTTTGGAACAGCCTTGTAATTCATGGCTTTGTGCTCGCCCATAATGTTTTCTGCCGCTATAGCTCCTTCCGTCATCGCCACGTGGGCTAACATTATAGGGCTTGCGCAGTCGCCTATGGCGTATATCCCTGCGACGCTCGTCTCCATCTGCTCATTCACGGCGATGCGCCCGCGCTCTACCTTGACGCCTATGTCTTCAAGGTTCAGGCCCGCCGTATAGGGCTTGCGCCCCACGGCCACGAGCACTTTCTTTCCGGCGAGAGAGAGCTCTCCTTCCCCGGCTTTCGCTTTCACCTGGAGTAGGCCTTCCTCCCTTGTGATGCCCGTTACGGTTGTGCTCGTGTGAAAGCGCACGCCCCTGCGCTCCATAATTTTTTTAAGTGCGGCGGCCATCTCCGAATCCATAGGGGGAAGTATCTCGGGCAACATTTCCACTACCGCAACCTGCGATCCGAGGCTCGAAAAGATTGAGGTGAACTCCATCCCTATTACGCCGCCACCGACGATGACGATAGACTCCGGAACCTCGTCGAGTGAGAGCGCTTCGTCGCTGGTTATCACGCCCTCGAGGTCCATACCGGGTAGGGGGAGTTTAACCGGCGCTGATCCGGTGGCTATGACGAAGGCATCGCCCTTTATGTTCTCCTTTGTTCCGTCTTTTTTGGTTACCAAAACCTCTTTGGGCGTCGCAAATGAGCCTTCTCCTTGAACGACGGAGACACCGTTAGACGAAAGGAGTGCCTTTACTCCGTTGGTAAGTTGCTTTACTACGGAACTTTTCCTGTCCATGAGAGCTTTCCAGTCGACCGACAAGCCTTCCGTGTTCAAACCGATGCGCTTGCCTCCCTTGACGGATGAATAGAGTTCAGCTGTATGAAGGAGGACTTTGGTAGGAATACATCCCCTGTTTAGACATGTGCCTCCGAGCTCGCCCTTTTCGACCAATGTGACGTCGGCACCCAGTTGAGCGGCTCTGATGGCGGCCACATATCCGCCAGGTCCTCCTCCTATGACGACTACCCGCTTCATTTGTATCTCTCCTTTCGGCGTCAGAGCTTATTGCTGCATGTTCATCTTTACAATTATACTCGGTGCATGATGCATAAACCTACTTGCACTGCGGTATTTACCTCTCCTCCTCGTGTCCTCTGGTATAATATTGAAGCTATTTTCAATAGGCTTATATACACACATGTATTTGAGCTGATTTTTTCGGTGGTGAAGTTGAATGCCCAAGGGGACGAAGTTTTATCTGCACGTCTTCGGTTGCCAGATGAACGTCTACGATGCCGACCGCCTCAGGAGTGCACTGGTAAATAGAGGATGGGTCGAGGTGCCGGAAGACACGGCTAAAGTGATCGTCTTTGTGACGTGCAGCATCAGGGAGAAGGCCGAGCAAAAGGTCCTGAGTGCACTGGGGCGGCACGGCCGTTCCCGGTCTCGCGCTTCACGGCCTCTTGTGGCCGTGATCGGATGCATGGCCCAGCGGATGGGTGAGGAATTGATGCGCCGCTTCCCCTGGGTGAGCCTGGTGGCCGGACCCAGACATCTCGGATTAGTGCCGGAGGCGCTCGACGACGCGCTGCGAAACGGAAGAAGGCATCTTCTCCTCGATGCAAACGCCAGGGAAGTTATAGACTTAGACGAGATTCCCATCGTGCGAAGCAACCCCTATAAGGCATATGTGACGATAGCACATGGCTGCGACAATTTCTGCACATATTGCATCGTGCCTTATGTGCGCGGACGCTTTCGCTCTCGCAGGCCAGAAGACGTGATCTATGAGGTAGAGCACCTCGTCAAAAGCGGCGTATTGGAGGTCACGCTTGTGGGGCAGAACGTGAACAGCTACGGTCGCGACCTGAAGGGATACGGCTTCCCCCGCCTTTTGGAGGACGTGGCGTCCATTCCTGGCCTTGTTAGGTTGCGCTTCACCACGTCTCATCCGCGCGACTTCACGGACGATCTGATCGAAGTTATGGCGCGGGTTGAATCTATCTGCCCCTCGGTCAATCTGCCGATACAATCCGGAAGCGACCGGATATTGCGCCTCATGAACCGCGGCTACACTGTGGCTGAATACGCTGCCAAAGTGGAGAGGTTGAGGGATGCCTTGCCTCAGCTCGGCTTGACCAGCGATCTCATCGTGGGCTTTCCCACGGAAAGCGACGAAGATTTCAGGGCCTCCCTGCGAGCTCTGGAGGTTTTTCGCTTCGATCAGGTGCATACGGCCTCCTATTCCCCTCGAGAAGGCACGCCCGCTGCGCGGATGACAGGGCAGATTCCAGAAGAGACGAAGAGAGAGCGCCTCTGCGCAGTGAATGCCCTTCAATCCGAGATAGCGCTTGAGATCAACAAGGGCCTCGTGGGGAAGGAATGCGAAATCTTGCTTGACGGTTTCGCCCCCAAGGGTGAGGGGTTGCTTCAGGGCCGAACCGTTACCGATAAAGTGGTTATTGTGCCAGGAGGCGCAAATTGCTTGGGGAAGTTTGCCCTCGTTAAATTAGTGCGCGCCGAACACTGGTGCCTTCACGGAGAGATCCTCTCTCTGCGTGCTTTTCCCTTGCGGGAGCGTGAGGTTCGTGATAGGGCAGGGTAGGTGGCGCGGCTTTCTTTTTCTCGCAGGTGGTGTGGGGTGCTTCCTTTTGGCTTCGTTTTTGCTGTGGACTTTCTCCGGTCGTTTTTCCGACGATGGGCCCACCACTGAAGCCGGTCCCTCCTTAGGGGTTAGGTCCCGGGAGGCGCAAGTGGAACCGGTTGCAGCGCCTCTTAAGGAAGAGGGGTGGGTGGTTTACGTCACCGGCGCCGTCGCGAGGCCCGGGGTTTACAACCTTCCGGCCGGCTCCAGGGTCTACCAGCTCGTCGAGAAATCCGGCGGGCTTACAGATAAGGCCGACGCCGAATCCATAAACCTCGCGGCAAAGCTATCCGACGGCGTCCATGTGCACGTCCCTAAGAAGGGCGAGGCCAAGACGCCGGCACAAGGCTTTGTGGCCCAAGAGAATCAGAAAAAGGGGAGTTTTTTAGACAGCACTTCCACTGGTTCGGTTGATATAAACAGGGCCTCTAAGGAAGACCTTGAGCGGCTTCCCGGGATCGGACCGAAGACGGCAGAGGCCATAATAGCTTACAGAGAAAGCCACGGCCCCTTTAGGCGTGTCGAAGACCTGCTGCAGGTCAAGGGGATAGGCCCTAAGAAGTTGGAAGCCGTTCGAAACCTCATAACCGTGGGTTCACCGTGACGCTTTTACACACTTCTCCCGCGCTGGTTTTGCTTTTGGGTTGGAGCGGTGCCCTCCTTTCCCTTTCAAGGGGAGTATCTCCCTTGGTTTGTGGGGTAATAGGAGGACTTGCCGCCCTGGGCCTATCGCTCCTCAGCGTCAAGAGGATGGACAAGCGACTGACCTGTGTGACATCTCTCATCGTGGCCCTCGCAGTCTTGGGAGGTTTTTTCATCTCCTGGAGATCCTCCGTTGAACCTTCGCTTCCTCAAGCTGTCGAAGGTAAGGGCGTTATAGTCACGGAGCGGCCCTGGGGAGGCAGAAGGGCTATCGTGGCGGATGTATCGGGCAAAAGGTGGCTCGTATATGCTTCGCCAGCGCTTGCGTTGAAAGAGGGCGACGGTGTTTACTTAAAAGGTTTTCCACGTCAGCTTTCCGAAGCTCGAGAACCAGGAGAGTTCGATCCGCATCTGTATTGGAGGGCCAGGGGCGTAAGCGGCGAGGTTGTCGTGGCTGAGCTCAAACGCTCCGGCGGCGATGGTTCGCCTTTGGCGCGGTGGCGCACGCGACTGAGGCGCTTCCTGCTTTTGAGGCTACCTCCACGCCTGCGCGGTTACATGAGCGCCGCCCTATTGGGGGTCAGAGATCCAGGTCTGGAGGAACGACATCGTCGGTGGGGCACCGTGCACCTCCTTGCTGTATCTGGCTTCCATGTCGGTTTAGTAGCCGTCGTATTTCGCAAGCTCTTCCGAAATATGCCTCTTGCGCCGGCGTGGGTGAGCGCTTGTATATGGTTTTATACGCTGATTACAGGTGCCGCACCTAGCGCCCTGAGGGCCGCGCTCATGATCGAGGCGATAATACTGGCCGGCTGGATTGGCCGTCCTCAATCCTCTGTGCACTCTGTGTCCCTTGCAGCTATCGCGTTGCTTTTGTGGCGCCCCTGGTGGTTTTGGGATGTGGGGTGGAGACTTTCGGTGTTGGCCGCCTTGACGCTCGCTTCCTTGGCAAGCGTGAAACGCACTTGGCATGGCGCCATCGCGGCCAGCCCATCTGTTTGGGTTACGACGGCGGCGCAGATAGCCCACACCTTCGGCAGCGTCCCCTTGGGGGGATTGGTCGTAAACCTCGTCGCCATCCCAGCTTTTTCGCTGCTCTTTCCCCTCGGCGCAGCGGCTTCGCTTTTGGCTCTATTGCCGCTACCTTTGGTGGGATGGGCTCTTTGGGGAGTTGAATTCATTTTTGCCCTGTGCGAGTTCGGCCTGAGCACCCTTTCTAAGTTGCTTCCCGGTGAGCTCGTCTGGTTTCCGCAGCTTTCCATCGTTTCTGCCGTGGTGTTTTTTGCGCTTCTCGGCCGAGCGGTTAAATTGAGCGGCGTGCGCTGGTTCATTTTCCTACTCGTAGCTTTGGTGCCATTCGTGTAGCGCCCTTTGGTATCAGTTCAAATTGCTATCATTAGCTCAGGTCTTTTAGCGCACATGCCGCAGTGGCGCATTTCCCACAAGCATCTACTTCATTTCCTATGACCGATCTGTAACGTTCGTTGACTTCGTTGAGACGGTTGAAGCATTTATGCTTGTCGACTCCATTAAGTGAGATGGCACCGACCGGGCACGCTTTAATACAGGCATTGCAGGCTTTACCCTCCAGAGTTGGGCATATTTCGACTTTGGGCGACAACAGTGGCTCGGTGGGTTTAAGGTGATAGTCTAAAATCAGGCTCCCAAACCGTCCAGCGCATCCAAGCGGCGTGATCAACATCTGATGGAGGCCAAATTTGCCCAGCCCTGCCATATATCCTACGCTTTTATGCGACCATCTGCTCAACAACGTTGATTTATCAAAATTGTGGGTCGGTTCAACCCATCCGGCTGTGATGTCTAAGCCCAAAAGGGCGTCTCTGATGAGTTCGCAAGTGCTCGATATCAAGGCGTTAGTCTGGGCATATGCATATAGCCAGCTGATATCGGGGTCCCCTTCTTTGCGCCTGTTTTTATTCACTATATCTGGTGTAAAGGGAAAGAAAAACGAGACCACCGTCTCTGCTCCTCTTAAGATGTCATTGGGTAATAGATGTTTTGGGTTCACTTTATCGCGAAGCGTTATAAATCGGTCGTCTGAGGCATCTAAAAATCCGATGAGGGGTCGCCGGTATTTGGTTTCATACCTCCCCCACCCAATGCCGCCTTCGGCAGCCTTGTTTATGATTGCCCTGATGATGTCGACCACCGTGATTTCATCCATGAAGCTTCACCCCTCAAAACACTCTTGGGACCACGTCTTTGTTTTTGTCTTTCTTAGTCTTCTCCTCCTTTCATACCTTACGTCTCACACGAACACTGCAGCCACCAGACCGAGCCTAAGGCAATATGTATTGGTTGTTAGTTTGTATGCTTAGCGGAGCAGGTATTGCTGCAGGACATCACCAGTGTAGCCTGCGCCGATTCCGACGGCCAACTTGAGCCGTGCCTGTAGCGGAGACAGGTGCCCTCCGTTTAACACACCTGCTTTGAATAATTTTAGGGCACTGCCTTCATAGCTATATATCGGCAACACTTGCCCTCTTTGACAACGCGATGCGAGCACGACCGGAATTCCCCTCCGAACTATGTTCTTAATTGGCGGCAACCACAGAGGATTTACGTTGCCCGATCCGAAGGCAGCCAGCACTATCCCATCTAACTCTTCTTCGGTCAGGAGGTTTAATAACACCTCACCTCCGCCCAGAGAGGCCCAGATTATCTCGACATCTTTCGCCGGCACAACCGGCTCCGGCAAAGGTGTAGACCGCTTTGGCGACCTCAAGATTTGAACGTTCCTCTCCACTATCTCTCCAACTGGACCGCGCCCAGGCGCCTCGAAGGCATCTCTGCGATAATTTGTCACCTTGCAAACCTCTGAGGCGGCGAAGAGTTGGTCTTGCATGCAGACAAGAACTCCCAAGCCCCATGTGACCTTTGAGGCGGCCGCTAAAACGGCCTGGTTTAAGTTCAGGATGGCGTCTGTGCCGATGTGATCCGATGGGATCATGGCTCCCGTGAATATCAACGGCTGCGGATAAGACCAGAGCAGGTCCGCAAGATATGCCATCTCTTCCATAGCATCCGTGCCACAGGTGACCGCTATGCCTTCGAAGCCGTCCTCTACAAGTTTGCGGAGTATCTGGATGAGGTCTATAGTCATTCTGGTGGTGTAATGGCAGCTGGGTTGATGACTCCAGTCGACCACCTCTATGGAACAATTCAGTCGAGCCTGGTCGATCCATCGAAACATATCTTGGGCTCCAAGAGCTGGAGCGTAGCCACCCTCTCGCTCGCTGTAACTCATGCCGATCGTTCCTCCAGCTACGACCAAGGCTATTTTGGGTTGATCGGGCACGGTTTCACCCCCTTATTGGTCTATAATATCCATCGCTATGAAATTGCTTTGACAAGGATAGCACAAGGGGTGCGAAAATGCGCGTCGTAATAATAGGTGCCGGAGAAGTGGGATTTAGCCTCGCTCAAAAATTGATAGAAGAGAGTCACGACGTCATAATCGTAGAACAGGACGAGGGAAAAGCAGCTAAAGCCGATGGCGAGCTCGATGCCATGGTTATCCGAGGGAACGGCGCCCGCCCTCAAGTTTTAGCAAAGGCGGGTGTGCAGCAGGGTGGGAATGTAGATCTTTTGGTCGGCTGTACCGATCGTGATGAGGTTAACATATTGGCCTGCTGGATCGCCAAGAGGGCGGGCGTTAAGCGAGTCATATCCAGAGTGCGGAGTCTGGAGTTCACCGATACGCAGGCATGGGCTCACGAGTTTGGGATCGATCTCATGGCTTCTCCTGAACGGTCAGTGGCAAGAGAGATCGAAGAATTGCTCTTCGTGCAGGCCGCTTCTTACGCTGGAGAGCTCATCAGGGGACAGGTCGGCATATATGCCTTTCGAGTAGCTCCCGATTCGCCAGTGGTCAACACGACCTTGAGCGATGTCAGAAAGCGATATTCCAAACTTCGATCCATCATCGTCTTCATCGAGAGGGGCGACGAGGGTTTTGTCCCATCCGGCGACTCGAGGTTTTGCGAGGGCGATCTCTGTTATCTCGTGTGCATGAGGGAAGACCTTCCATTTGTGGAATCGTTATTGCAGCCCAAAAAGAAGCGCCCCTTACACCGCGTCTTCATCGTGGGAGGGGGCAAAATAGGTTTTCAACTCGCCTCCAGGCTTGAACGTAGCCCAAATTTCATCGATGTAAGGCTGATCGATATGGACAAGGAGAAATGCGAGCGCCTGGCCCAAGAGCTGAAAAAGACCGTCGTATTGTGTGCCAGCGCCGACGATGAAGAGTTCTTGAAACAGGAGGGCGTCGAGAATGTCGATGGCTTTGTTTGCACGACAGCCAACGACGAAACCAATATATTAATCGCCGTATTGGGCAAAGCCCTCGGCGCGAAGAAGAGCATAGCCGTGGTGCGTCATAAGACGTATTTGAACATGGATCGGTATCTGCCAGTGGATTCTTTGGTAAATCCGAACGAAGCCTTAATTTCCATGATACTGCGTTTTGTTCGCTATTCTGAGCAGGCCACATCGCTCTCTATAATTGACAAAATCGGCGCAGAGATGTTGGAAGTGTCTGTGCCTGCGGATAGCCCGACGATCGGGAAACCCTTGAGAGAACTCAATCTGCCCAAAGGGGTTGTAATAGCCTTTGTAGAGAGAAATGGAGAGATCTTCGTTCCCGACGGAGACGCCGTGCTTCAGGCCAACGATACAGTAGTGTTGTTTGCGTCGAGCGGGCTCGTTTCTAAAGCCTTAAACATCCTCGAGGGGTAGTATTTAAATGCGGGTTGGCATAGTTTACAAAATTCTCGGCCTACTTGGAATAGTTGTATCGCTCTGGATGTTGTGGCCGATCTTTTGGGCGGCGATCGACGGCAGCGACGACTTGTTTCCCCTCCTTTACAGCATGGTCTTAGGCTTAGCCATATCCGGTGTTTTTTTGCTCCTCGGTCGCGGAAAGAAAGCGGGAGATATGGGTCCCAGAGAGGCCTTTGCGGCGGTGGGGTTGTCGTGGTTTTTTGTTTCGGCTATCGGGGGGCTGCCCTTATGGCTACACGGAACACTTCCCTCCTATACAGATGCCTTTTTCGAGGCTGCGTCCGGCTTCACCACCACCGGAGCCTCTGTGCTGATCGACATCCAGTCTGTCCCGCGAGGGATTCTATTTTGGCGCAGCCTCACGCATTGGCTCGGCGGAATGGGCATCATCGTATTGAGTTTGGCCATATTGCCCATGCTCGGAGTGGGAGGGATGCAACTTTATAAGGCCGAGGTGCCTGGCCCTGTGCCGGAGAAGCTCACGCCGCGCATCCAGCATACCGCTCTTTTGTTGTGGGGGGTTTATGTCTTGCTGTCAGCACTCGAAACCGGGCTCCTATTCTTGGGCGGGATGAACATATTCGAGGCACTTACCCACACGTTTGGCACGATGGCTACGGGTGGCTTCTCGCCACTGAATGCCAGCATAGGGCAGTATGGCAACGCTTATTTTGATTGGGTGATAATCCTATTCATGTTTTTGGCCGGTGCCAATTTTACGCTGCATTTTCAGATCCTAAAAGGCGATATAAGTGCTTGGTGGAGAGATGAGGAATTTCGTTTCTACGCCTCTTTGGTGGTCGGCGGCGTCCTTTCCGTCGCTGCCTTCTTGCTCCTTTCTGGCAACTATGACACGTTCTTGGATGCCTTGCGATTCGGGGCGTTTCAAGTAGTGAGCATAATTACGACTACAGGTTATGTCACGGCGGATTATGAGACGTGGCCGTTTTATGTTCAGGTTCTCCTGCTCGTATTCATGTTCATCGGAGGGTGCGCAGGTTCGACCGGAGGAGGCATCAAAAACGTTCGAATCTTGATGCTATTCAAGGAGATCTACGCCGAACTGATGAGATTGCTTCATCCCAAAGCCGTTATCTACACACGTTTAAATGATCAAGTGGTTAGCAGGGAGGTCGTCTCATCGATATTGGTCTTTTTCAGTATTTACATAGTGGTATTTACCGTGGGCACTATAATCATGGCTGGATTGGGCGTTGACGTCTTAACGGCCATTGCCAGCGTTGCCGCTACGCTCAACAATATAGGTCCTGGCCTCGGAAGCGTCGGCCCTACGGATAACTACGCCTCGATCCCGATGGCTGGTAAGTGGGTGCTTTCCGTGTGCATGGTCATGGGGAGACTCGAGCTGTACGAGGTGCTCCTGCTCTTTGTGCCGGCCACCTGGCGCAGGTAGCGCCATTGTAATCGACAAAAGAAAGAAGGAAGGGGACGATTTTTGTTGAAAAGAATCCTCATCTTAAGTACAGGCGGAACCATAGCTAGTGTCAAGACGAAAGAAGGACTTACTCCCAAGCTTGGTCCTGAGGATATATTTGTGCTTGCCGGGGTCGACCGAAACATAGCAAGCGTTGAGTTTAAGGAAATCTTGAACATCGATAGCTCTCTTATGCAGCCGGAAGATTGGGAACTTATTGCAAAGGAGGCCTTCGCCGGCCTGCAAAAGTACGACGGGATTGTGGTCACCCATGGCACGGACACCTTGGCGTACACAGCTTCTATGCTCTCCTTCATGTTGAAGAACTTGGAAAAACCGGTTGTGTTGACCGGCGCAATGATCCCTGCGGGTATGCCCGAAAGCGATGCTCACAGAAACTTGAGGGATGCCCTCCTGTTCGCATCCTCCAATTTCGGTGGTGTGTTTGTGGCGTTCGCTGGAAAGATCATGAAAGGCTGTAGAACTTCAAAAGTGAGCACAGTAAGGGTAGATGCTTTTGATAGTATAAATTATCCTGTCGTGGCATATATAAGCGACGATGGAAAGTTAAGTTTTAATGTAAGTCCAACCGAGCTTACCGGCCGCCCCGAGCTGGATGCAAAATGGGACAGCCCTGTCTTCCTCCTCAAACTGACTCCAGGCATCGATCCGAGGATAATCGGCAAGTTAGTCGAGATGGGTTATAGAGGATTGATTCTCGAGTGCTTTGGGTCGGGTGGCCTTCCTTATAGAAAAAGAGATCTGCTTAAAGAAGTGGAGAAAGTGGCTAACACTCTGCCCATTATCCTAACCACCCAAGTGCCTTATGGCATTGTCGACTTGAGGGAATACGAGATAGGGGTAAGGGCAATGAGGGCTGGCGCGATATCTGCCTATGATATGACGAGGGAGGCATGCGTCACCAAACTCATGTGGGCTTTGGGACATTCGAGCGATGTGGAAGATATAAGACGCATTGTTCACATGAACGTATCAGGGGAAATATCGATTCCTTCAGAGGAGGCGTAGCCATGGCTATATGTATAGCAGGTCATATAGGGGTGGGCCACGTCTTCAGCCATTCGGGGATAAACCAGGACGACTCACAAGGCTTTGCTGCCATAAGTCGCATATTGTGCGAGCGCTTTGGCATTAGGACTATCATTAAGGAGGTTTTCGTGGAAAAGGGAACGCTTTTGGTGAGAACCGAGGACGGGGGGATAGGGAAAGCCGTTCCAAGGCGTGGCATAGCGCCCTTTGAGGCAGAAATCCTAAAAAGGCTTATCGGTGAGGATGCCGCTTTGCCTCATCTAACAGTCTTAAAAGTCTTCGGCAGAATGTATGGCCACGGTGTGACCGATCTCCCCGTGGCGACGGAATATGCCGTGGCAGCTTCCGTCGTGGATGCCTTTGTTAGAAAGATTCCAGGTTTTGTCGTCGCAACCAGCGAAGGTGAAGTTGCAAGTGACGTTATAGGTGGAGTACAGATTGATGCGGAAGGGGTCCATTTAGCTCTTTTGCTCACGATAAATGGGTCGAGAATTGGCATCGGCCCCGTGGAAGATTTAGAAGGAAACGTACCTTTGCCACCCAAGCGGGAGGTGATGCAGAGGATAGGAGCGCTAAAGGCTCCTACTATAGTGGTAGAGAGCAAAGCCTACCTGCCGCATTTAAAGCTCGAGAAGGAAGCTTTTTTGATCAGGTTTAACGAGGCGATCGATAATGTTGTCGTTGGAGAAAGCTTAGAGGAGGCGCTGAAGAAAGAGAGGTTAAATTACATCCTTGTAAGAGATGCCTTTCCTGAGAAAAAGGGCGAAATGAAGGATAAGCTGGTTGAAATATCGAGCAACATAGCGCGGCTTGCTATCCTAATGGCGGCTACAGATAATGCTGATGGCAGGGCGATGGCAATCGCAGAACTGGCAAGGCTCATCTCCGAAGATGTAGGCGGCGTAATATTTATGAGCAATGCTTTAAACGATGTCGTTCGAGGTGCCGGTCTTGTGCCAGGCACTGGAGTTGTGTTGTCTATAGCTGTGCCTAAAAGTTACCTCGATACCCATGTGGCGCTCTTTACCACTAAAGAGGAAGCTGGTATAATTAGTATGGCAGTTTTGGCCGCAGCAAGGGTGCTTTGGGGTCGTTACGATGAAGCGATGAAAGAGCTTGAGGAAAAATATATAGAGCCGTTAGGCTAAGGGGGTGTTGTTATGGCAGAGTTAGATACTGTGTTGAGGCTCGGCAAGAGGCCGCTTTATATTCTCATGGGAGCCGTGATCGGCGCAGTCGTGGGGGCCATCATCGGTCCTGAGATCTCGGTCATAAAACCCTTCGGTGACGCATTTATCTATCTTTTAAGGTTCATAGTGGGTCCGCTTATCCTTGTTTCGATAGCCCACTCAGCTACTGTTGTAGAGGATTATCGCAGAATGGGGAGGGTTTTTGGTTGGTTTATGGCCTATTGGGCGATTATGGGTATTATTGCCGCTGTTATTGGATATACAACAGCTAATATTATGAAGCCTGGTATAGGCGTCGCGCTCGGAGAGAAAGAGATTCAACTGGCTGCCGTATCGGTGCGGGATGTTATATTAGGGTGGATACCCCAGAACAGCATCAGACCGCTATTGGAACTCAACATCGTACAGGTCATAATTATAGCTCTATTGGTAGGCTTTAGCGTAGTCTTAGTCAAGGATGTAGCCCCTCAAGAGAGCAAATTCATGAAAGATTTCCTCGCCTCAGCATTGGCAGTAATCTATAAGATTGTTGATATTATACTCTGGTATGCGCCTATTGGAGTGTTCGCTCTCATGGGCGATCTCGTTGGGACCATTGGAGGAGTGGGTCTTGCCGCCGTAGGCAAAATGGTGCTCACTCAATGGACAGCTTATTTGCTGATTTTTATTATAGTGCATCCGATTGTTTTGCTCTTGATACTTCGAGTCAACCCGCTAACATTTTGGAAAAAGGTTTACCCTGCCATGATAACAGCCTTCTCTACCCAGAGCAGTTCTGCTACACTTCCGGTGACGTTGAGGGTAACGAAGGCACTGGGCGTCCCGGATGATGCAGCCAATCTGATCCTTCCCATAGCGGCTACCATCAACATGCAAGCTGTGGCTGCAGAAATGCCCATTTATGCGGTATGGGCGGCACAGATGTATGGCGCACAGCTCACCGTGGCGCACGTGGTCGTGGCGCTCCTCATGGGGGTTTTCGGCGCTGCTGCATGTGCCGGCGTTCCTGGTGGCGGTATATTGATCGCCGCCATTACGCTCCAAACGTTGGGGTTGCCCCTCGCGCCGGTGGGGTGGATAGCTGGCATATATGTCGCCATAGATGTTTTAAACACGACATTGAACGTTACGGGCGATCCGCTCGGCGTGATGGTGGCGAGCAAGGCATTGGGAGAGTTCGACAGGGAAAGATTCTATGCTCCTATAAAATAGAATAGCAAGTGGGGTGCGACGAGCTGCTGCGCGTGCAACAATCCGTCGCGCCCCCTTGCTATTTTAGTAGCCGAGCGCTTCGCCGACCAAGATCACATGAGCGTCGCGACCCGTAGGTACCCGCTCGAGGGTTAACACTGCCCTGCAAAGCCGCTCTGGACTGTTGCAGTTTACGCAGTGCCCCACGCTCTTGCAGGGGACGTTCGTGTTCAGACGGATAGCATTCATAGGGGTAGCCACGTCTCTGATCCGCTGTATGGCAGATTCTACGTCGCGACACACCTTGTTTATCCCTACTACAAAAATTATCCTGTTGCTCGCCCAGGCCATTCCTGAGACGCGGTTGCCGGAGCCATCGATATTGACGAGGATTCCGTCGAGCGTCACGGCGTTTGAGCTAGTCAACAATACATCCGATGCGTTTTCGTCCATGAGCCTTTTGGCTCTCTCTTCGGGTGACAGAGATACACCCCAATGGTGGAATATCTTGTGTCCTCGCGACTCGAGAGCCTCGGGCAAACCCAGCTCCCTGATCGTTACACTTCCTGGGATGCCGACGGATGCACCGGGGGGTATGAGTTCCAAGACAGCCTCCCTGGCCGCATTTCCTGTCTCTACATAGCGAGCCTTGAATCCGTTTCCTTCCAGTGCCTTGGTAACGCTTGCTCCCAGACGTCGGTAGTATTCTTTGCGCACATCATCCCACGACGACATGGTTTCACCTCCAGCTATGAGATGTTAAAATAAATTTAACGTATTGGGCTCTGCAGCCCGACGTTAATTAGCATAACACAAGCGAGAGGGAGGTTAAAGGAAGTGTGCGACGTCATTACTCCTGAATCCGTAGGTCATCACCATGTGAGCGACCCCTTAGAGGTGGCCGAACTGCTCCGAGAGACTTTGGCTGAGGAGCTTCGCTCTATGAACGACATCCAGGCACGGTGGCACATGATAGAGGACGACAAGGTGAAACATGCCCTGGAGCACATCTTGGGAGACAAAAGACGCCTTTTGGTGGCCCTGTGGGGCCTCCTCTCAGAGGTGGAGACGCGTGCTTGGAGCGATGCCGGCGAGAGGCATGCCTGACGTGGATGAGGTGTGCCCGATAAGGGCGCCCCTGTACGGCCTGTCTAAACGATAGTAGAGCAGCAAATTTACGAAGTCGGTGCGTTTAATGGGGTCTTTCAAGAAGCCGAACAAATGCGATCTGCAATCGCAATCGCTTGCGCCGAAGTTGGTTATAGCGAAGTCGCATATCCCCATGAGATCCTTCGATAGGAGACATTCTATGTCTTCTTGGGTCCTTATGGGAAGAAGACGTGTAGCTTTGGAAGCGCTGCTCAGATAATCTATATGCCAATGCTCGTTCTTTCTCTTTCTGCTGTGGCGATTAACGCGCGCCGACAGGTTCTTTTTGGCGGAGCCGACGTAGACGTAATACGCTGGGCGGAAGGAAATCTCTCCTAAGGAGCCGATTTTTATAGTCTTCGGCTCCTTCAGCTCGAAAATAACCATATAGGCGCCGCTATCGGCCATTTCCCTATCGATAATTTGCCAAGGGATGGTAAGCCTTTCGGGATTTACCCGCATTGTGAGCTCTTCGTCCCAACGCACTGCGACAGGGGCTATGTCGATGATGTTGCGGGCATTCGCAAGGGCAGTCGCAAAGTCGAAATCGGTGTGGTAGTCTGGGATGAACGCCCTTGGGCTTAAAGAATTTACAATGAACAACAGGAAGGCTTTGAAACCCTCCTTAGTCAGCCTGGCCATCTCCTCGATGTGCCTTTTACCCCTCGCGGTGACGGCGTCAGGAAAGGCAGCTACCTCTTTTCCGAAGAGCGTGCAGGATTTGACTTCCAGCAAGACCTTTTGGCCGTCCCTTTCGAGCAAAAAGTCGAAACGGCTATCGCCTATCGTAAATTCCGGCCGTATCAGCTCAGAATCCTCGAGTCCGGGAACGAGGTTTCTCGCGAGCATGTGTCTCGCCGCGCGATTGGCCATGTGAGTGTGCAGCAGTATCCATTCGTTCGCCCTTTTAGCGGCCATGACTACATACGGCAATGTGCCCGATGACGCCGCCAGTAGCAATGGAGTGCCTGGCAACAAGATTTCCCACAGCCTTCCTGGGTTTGGCAGGTAAGCGGAGACGACGCCATTTTTGGTCTCGACCCTAACGACGAACCTGTTTGGGCGATCAAGAAAATATGCCAATATCCTTTTCAATCGTTTACACCCCCGTTTCCCCGCTACGGATACCTTCTGCGAACTCTGGATATTCGGGGAGCCTCAAGCCAAGCTTCATGGTCTTGTCGTTTAACATGTTATTCCCCTCGTTCTACGAAAATCCTCTCTCTCAAGCGTTCCTGTAGCAATTCCCGATCTTTACCAAGGCCTGCCCGTTTCTTTATCATCTAAGGAAACTTCCTGTGGCTTCTTCAACATTGGCCACGTGGTTTTTGATCTCAGATAGGAGAGTGTCTATTTTACTTCTCGCGTCGACGGTTAAGGTTTCATTCGCTAACTCCATGAGGTTGATCTTGACGTTGTAGGCTGGTGAACGGGCCGCAGCTTGGGCGAGAGTAGCCGCTGTTCCGATATCCGAAATGGCGTTAGGGTTTTACATGACGCAAGCCGTTTCAGCCAGCGTCGTGACGTCGTGGCCGACACGAAGGGTCCTCATAGACACATGAAAGGTCTCTTTCTCAGCCTCTTGGGTGGCTTCTCTTCGGCGGTTTTTTCGTCTTCCATATTTCCATATTTCCTTTGGGAGCCTCAGGGCGGCCATGAAGGTATCGAACGCCTCAATGCCATCTTCCGTAAGTTCCAAAAGGTGGATTTTCAGATCCGCTACTCTCTTGCCGACATCTTCCATGGCCTTCCGCCTGTCCCGATACTTTTCCTTTACCACGGCAAGGGTCGCCACCATGGAGATCAGGGCGGCGCCGAGTGATGCCGACAATGGAGCATTGCTCCCTCCACCTGGGGTAGGGGAGCCGGAAGCCAGTCCTTCTATGAATTCCTTTATGGTCATTTTGGACAGTTTCATCTTTGCTCTTTTCTTTTTATTATAGGGCTGATTATCGAGTGACGAGCACTTCTTTTTGGACTTCTATATCAGATAATACGCCGGCATGATAGGTAGGTAAACCGCTTAGGGGTTGACGAAAATCCTTGAGAGTTATAAAAACCAAATCAGACATTCATCAGAAGCAGAGGAATATGCGTTCATCTCTATAGTGTAAAATGTGTGGCATGTGGGTTATTTGGATAGCTCGTCAAGCGTCAGGGATCTTGCCTTCTTTGTAGGCTATGGATTAAAGCATTGTGCTTAACGATGGCGCAACTGGCATGTTTTTGAAGGAGTCCGTGAGGATGATTGCCCTTTTTGTTAGTTGTTAGACAAAGTGGAATTGTGGGCAATGGGGTTAAGGATTTTGGCCTTTGTGTCGTTAGGCGTTTTGGGTAAAATTTATACGATCTTTTTGTCGATGAATTAGTTTTGATTACTCCTTCATCAGCCTGCAATTGTTCCGTGAAAAGGGGGAACCGCTTGCGGACTTACAGAAAGGCACCTGTTGTCCTTTTCTTCGCTCTTTTTTCATTCTGGGTACTGTTTACAGGCAGAGTGGAGTTGTCGGTTCTGGCGATCGGAATTGTGCTCAGCATGGTTGTTACCCGCATCACTTGGCGGACTTTTTTTTCGTCGGCTCACGAAATACAACATCACGTGGAGTCTCCGTTGCATTTTCGCCTGCGTGAGGCAGTGGTCTTTTTTCCGTTTTATGCCTGGAATATTTTTAAGGCGACCGCACAGGTGGCCTTTTTGGCGCTAAGGCCCCGCATTGAACTGATGCCGGGAATTATCAAGGTTGAGACCGGCCTTAAAAACAAAACTACTCTCGTGATCCTTGCAAATCAAATCACTCTTACGCCGGGCACCTTGACTGTTGACACCGACATAACTAATCATAGTCTTTTTGTGCACTCCTTGAACCTCAGCACATTGGATGCATGCTCTGCCCGCGAGGAAATCAGACACCTTGAGGAGCGACTGAGGAGGCTCATGGAATGATATTTTTTGTCTTGTGGGGGCTCATGCTTGCAGCGATAGCGGGATTCTGGCGAGTTATAGTGGGCCCTACGGTTCCCGACAGAATTGTCGCAGCCGACGCCCTGTCTATCATTCTGACCACGGTACTGACATTACTGGCCTTGGTCTTTGGGAACGGCATCTTCCTGGATATAGCTTTGGCCTTTGCGGTCTTGGCTTTCGCAGACGTGCTTATAATGGCTAAATACTTTGAGCATGGAGAGCTCCATCGATGAGGATCGAAGTGTCTCTTGTCGTCGCTTATACCTTTATGGTCGTCGGTGTGTTTTTCTCCATAACCTCGGCTTTGGGGATAATAAGGTTTCCAGATGTTTATGCGCGAATTCACGCCGGCACGAAGGCACTTACCGGAGGAGCTTTGATGGTTTTAGTCGGTGCGGCGATTTACGCCCCAACCTGGCAGGCTACGGCAAAGATACTCCTCATTGCCCTTTTCTTCGTGTTCACAAACCCCCTTTCGTCTCATGCCATTGCCAGGGCATGCTTTCGTCACGGTATTAGGCCCAAAATTGTCTTCAAGGATGACTATAGTGAAGCTCTGGCCAACAGCAAGGAGGAAATACAGTCGTGAACATTTCCTTCTACGCTTTGATCTGCGGCTTTCTGGTTTTGACTGCCGCAGTTGCTTCCGAGATAGAGGACATCTTAAGCGCAGTGATAAGCCTCTCTGTATTTAGCGTTTTACTTGTCATTGCATTTGTTATACTTCAGGCGCCCGATGTGGGTTTGACACAGGCTGTTATTAGCTCGGGGCTTATTACGTCGCTGTTTTTGGTTGCGTATAGTCAAACGAAAAAACAAGGCCTTTGGGGAAAGGATGGCAATTAATGCCAAGGCTGTCGGTTTTCCCCCGCATAGCGGCATTATTTCTTTGCCTTTCTCTGGGATGGTGGCTCTGGAAGGGTATCGTGGTTTTGGAGGAACCCGAATACATCACGGGCCCAGCGGTGCATTACATCGAAAAGACAGCCGAAGAAACCGGAGCCTCTAACATAGTTGCGGCTATCCTGTTCGACTATCGGGCTCTTGACACTCTGTGTGAGGCCACGGTGATTTATACGGCCGTCTGCGGTATTGCTCTACTTTTTGCCAAAAGTAAATATAGGAAGTCTTCGATAGGGCTTTCGTTCATCGTAAAAAGGGGGCTCGGTTTCGTTGTTCCCTTCCTGTTGTTATACGCTGCTGGTATAGTCCTCATGGGCCACCTTACCCCTGGTGGGGGTTTTCAAGGCGGAGTAGTTTTTGCGACTGCTACGATCCTCTTTTGCATAGTTTATGGGTCCAACTTTGAAGCCGCCAAGATTAACCCCAAGGCAAAGGAATTCATCGAATCGTCGGGAGCCGTTCTCTTTACTCTTATCGGATTTATAGGATTCTGCGCCGGAGCAGGTTTTTTGGCCAATGTAGCGGCGGGTTTTCCCAAGGGCGAGGTGGGGAGTTTTCTTAGCGGAGGCACCATACCGCTACTTAACATTGCTGTTGGAATGAAAGTTGGTGCGGGTATGTCAACCATTTTTTATAGCATGGTCAAGTTTTTGGAGGTAAGACCTGAAGAATCTCCGGAGGTGGATAAACCGTGACGGTGATCAGGTTGAGCTACGGTACGGCTATCTTGATATTCTGCATAGGCCTGTATACGATAATCTCAAAAAGAAACCTTTTTAAAACTGTCATAGGGCTTGCGCTCATGGAGTCTGCAGTGCTGCTTTTAATAGTGACTTCTGGCTACATTCCTGGTGGAGTACCCCCCATCATACCGATAAACGGCGTTGC
This sequence comes from Acetomicrobium sp. S15 = DSM 107314, assembly GCF_016125955.1. Taxonomy (NCBI): domain Bacteria; kingdom Thermotogati; phylum Synergistota; class Synergistia; order Synergistales; family Acetomicrobiaceae; genus Acetomicrobium; species Acetomicrobium sp. S15 = DSM 107314. The sequence continues at coordinate 114,931 of NZ_JADEVE010000184.1, forward strand.
CGTTAATCCCCTTCCCCATGCCTTTACGCTGACGGCGATTGTAATTGGAGCAAGCGACGTCGCTATGGCTCTTGCTCTCATAATGAAGCTCCACCAGCGATATGGCACAGTGGACCTGGATAAGATCAGAGGACTTCGTGGATGACTCCAGTCTTGGCCATAGTTACGCCTCTTGCCTGGGGGTTTTTGATCCCGCTGGTATATCTTTTTCGAAAATCCCTGCTAAAGTGGGCCATTCCACTTTTCGAGTTTGCCATCTTCGCGATTACCCTTGCTGCAGCTTTTTCTGGATGGCGACAATACACTCTTTCATTCCTTGGAGGGTGGCCTGCTGAACTTGGAATAGTGTTCGTTGTGGACAAGTTGTCAGCCTTTTTTTTGGTCCTTGTGGCCATAGGAGGTGGCGGCGCATTTCTGTGTTCCTACGGGCGCCTAAAAAGTGGGCCCTGGAGATACTACGTTATCTTTTTCCTACTCCAAGGGGCCATGAACGGCGTTATAGTCACGGGAGACATATTCAACCTCTTCGTCTTCTACGAGATATTCTCGCTGGCAGCATATCTCCTAGTTGCCTTTACCATGTCCTGGCAGGCCATAGAGGCGGGGCTAAAATACCTCGTGATGGGAACTGTCGGAGCCTTCTTTATTCTGCTCGGTATTGCCTATATCTTCATGGCCACAGGCTCCCTGAATATGGCAATCCTTTCGGTATCACTTTCGCAAATTCCGAAAGAAACGCTGACTGTGATTGCTGTCTGTTTGTTAGTGGGGCTCTTTATAAAAATTGGCGCTTTCCCGGTTCACTTTTGGCTACCTGACGCCCACTCATCGGCACAGACGGCAGTGAGTGCCCTTCTTTCGGGTGTGGTAGTAAAGATCTCCGTATATGCCCTAATAAGGGTATCGCTTTTATTTTTTCTTGAAGCAAGACCGAACATCTTTGCCGTAATTACCGCGGTGGGAGTGTTGTCCGTAATGGGCGGGCATCTGATGGCGCTGAGACAGGAAGACATAAAGAGGCTTCTTGCTTATTCTACGGTGGCACAGATCGGTTATATTTTAATAGGCGTAGGAGTAGGCACGGCGGCAGGGATCACCGCGGCCGCTTTTCACGCGGTCAATCACATGTTCATGAAAGCCGGGTTGTTTATCACGGCGGGACATATTACAGAAGATATGAAGACTCGTAACATTTCGGAACTGCGGGGTCTTTATCATCATCGCCGTGGGTTTGTTGTTATCTTCACTATACTGGCTGCAGCGATAATAGGCATTCCTCCGCTAAGCGGTTTCATGGGTAAGTGGTATCTGATGCTCGCCTCTGTGTCTGCAGGAAACATAGTTCCAGCCCTGGCTCTGGCGATTGGGACAGTTCTTTCGGCCTTGTACTACCTGCGCATTTTGTCAGCCTTTTATTCACCCGGTGACGCTCCGCCTGCACGGGAAAATCCTTACTGGCCTTTCTTGGTTGCGGGAGCTTTTTCGGTATGCTGCGTTATTCTGGGGTTTGCCCCTTTCTTTCCTCCTCTCTGGGGTGTCTTTTCGGAAATAGGGATTTGCGCCATGGATAGGGCGGGGTATGTAGCGGCGGTGTTTTTGGAATGACAATGGAAGCGAAGCGCTATACTGCGCCGGGTGCTTCTTTTTGGTGCGGTTGAAGCTGGCTCATTGCCTGGTCTCTTTAACTATTGGCTTCACTGCCGGATTTGTGGTCTTTTTTCTTGTCACGATGGTAGCACTTTGCGGGTTGGGGTGATGAGGTGTTGATGTCGGCGGGATTGAGGCTTTCTTTTGTGTTCGACCCACTCTCCATATTGATGGCGACGTTGGCCCTGTTTATGACAGCCGCAGTCTCGATTTATTCCCTTGGATATGCAAAACCCGAAAACAGGAGGGAACGCAAACTTTTCTCCATTGCCCCCTGGCTCTTTTGTCTTTTTTCGTGTCTTTCTGTTTTTTCAAGTGACTGGTTCTTTTTCGCTCTGTTCCTCGAATTATCCTCAGTCGTGCTCTTTTTCATGATCCTGCCGGTGAATTTCCGCACCGCTGTTTACTATCTGTTGGCTCAGCTTTCGGGGTCGCTTTTAGTCCTTCTTGGCGCGGCTTTCATGTTGCGCGAAACAGGTACGGCCGCTATGGGGCCTGTCCCCGCCAAACTGCTTTGGCTTTTTATACCTGGAGTCGGTATCAAGGCTGCCTTACCTGGACTACATTTCTGGCTCCCAAAGGTCCATAGCGAGGCACCCACCCCAGCAAGCGCTCTGCTGTCGGGTTTTGCCGTCAAGCTTGGTATATATGGACTCGCCAGGCTGGTTTCGCCCCCTGCAGCACCGGCGCTTTTGTTTCTTGGCCCCGCTATGGCCCTCTACGGTGTCTTTCAGGCCCTCATGCAGCATGATGCAAAACGACTGCTGGCCTACCATACTGTGAGCCAGCTCGGCTATATAGTATCTGCCATAGGGGCAGGGACGGCTCTTGGCGTTGCCGCTGGTGCCTATCATGCCGTAGCTCACGCACTCTTTAAAGGTCTTCTCTTTCTGACTGTGGGCACCCTCGAAAAGGCGTACGGGACTAGAGATCTCCGTTTTTTGGGCTCCGGAGCTGCGCGTACCTTCCCCCTCACTTTTGCGCTATTTTTGGTGGGAGCTCTGGCAATAGCGGGCTTTCCTGGCATGAGTGGCTTCGCTAGCAAGGCCATGGTAAAAACCTCGTTGAAAGAAACATCCCATTACGCCATCCTTTGGATGCTCCAGGCGGCAAGCGTGGGAACTGTTTTGTCCTTCTGCAAGCTCGGATATTTTGGTTTTTTTGCTAAGGACAGACAGCCGCTACAGCCATGCGCAAAAGAACTGCCCCGCGCTAAAAAAGACAAATTTCGCAACGCAGGAATGGGACTTCTTGCTGCGGGAACTGTTTTTTTAGGACTTCGTCCGCAGGTTTTACCCACTTTTATGCAGATAAATTGTCCAGCTTTTTTCGAAAGCGACGCTATCCTCTCGGCGGTCGTTCCTATTTTTATCGGTGGAATCCTGTTTTTGGTGCTCAGGAAGGTTCTGGCCCCAGCAGACCACAAAACCCACGACGTGGATAGTTTGTTAACCAAAATCTATGTCGTCCTGGCGTGCTGCCCTGCCTTGGTCGCCAAACTCCACACAGGCAGGCTCCGCTTTTATATCGTTACCGTCATCATTACTGCTTTATCGGCCTTCTTTTTCATCGCAAGTTATTAACGATTTCACTGTACAGCAGTATAAAAGTCAGACTGAGCTTGTAAAGCAATTAAGGCGATGGTTCTGACCCTTTTACCCACTCCATTCTATAGGTACTTTGTTAAAATATCGGAAATCAGCATAAAAAGAACTCCTGACGATATTGTCCAAAACATACTTTTCGTAAAAATAGCAGTTATGATAGCCACTATGCCTGCCAGCAGCTTCATGTTTTCAAAAGAAATTAAAAACTGGCCTGACCTTATGAAAAGCTCAGGCGCTATTAAAGCTGATAGTACAACCGGTGGCACGTAGCGCAAGGATTTTTGCAACCACAAAGGCATTTCCCATAAACCAAAGAGGTAGACGAAAGATAGCCTCGTAAGATAAGTTAAAATTCCCCCTAAAAATAAAACCAGCCATACTTTCATGGCCGCCTTCTTCTTGCCTCTAAAACAAAACCGCTCATTATGCCGATCAAGGCCGCCGCGATTGGGCCTAATTTATAGGGGAGTTCATAAAGCAATAAAGATGAAACCCCTGCCACAAGAGCCACGATAACACTTGAATGGCTCTTTAAAGTTGGGACCAAAATAGCGATAAAGGTTAAAGGGAGGAAAAAATCCAGTGGCCACTTCGGAGGAAGCATTTTACCTAAAGTGATACCAACCGCAGTGCTCAGCTGCCAACTTATCCATAAGGCAATGCCGGCACCTAAAAAGTATAGGTGTCCATAGCTGTGCTCTTGTTGTTTTTGATAGTGATTTATAGTTACGGCATAAGCTTCATCGGTCAAAAGATATGCCAAAAGGGCTTTCCAACCGAATGAGAGCTCTTGTAAATATGGCGCAACCGAAGCACTGTAGAGCAAATGACGCAAGTTTATTATCGCTACCGTGAGGACAATCACAGACCAAGGAGCGGCCTCGGCAAAGAGTTTGCTGGCCGCGAATTGCGAAGAACCGCCAAAGATCATGCAAGACATCAATTGAGTCTGGAGTTTTGTCAAACCTGCCTCTAAAGCCGTAATGCCGTAAATTACTCCGAATGGCACAACGGCAAAGAGTAGAGGGGTTTCGTCGCGAACCCCCTCTAAAAAAGCATACAAACTTCCTTGAACCTTCAAACCTATTCCCATCTCCAAAAGCACCAAAATTCAAAGCAAATAAAAAGCCAGAGAATGGTACCATGTCAGATTTTAATAAACAACTGCCCTGCAGAAAGTCGATACGTTACGACCGCCGGTGACTTGACAGTTTGAGGCGCTCCTCATAATATAATCGAGCTGCTTTCTGGGGGAATGTCTATGTTTGAGGGTTTAAGAGAGCGCCTGGAGGGTGCGTTTTCCAGGCTGAGAAGCAAGGGAAAACTCACGGAGGCCGACGTGGAGGAGGCGCTTCGAGAGGTGAGGCGCGCCCTTCTTGAAGCCGACGTGAACTATAAGGTCGTAAAGGAATTCACGTCGCGCCTGAAAGAAAGAGCTGTAGGACGAGCCGTCCTCGATTCAATCACGCCTGCTCAACAAGTCCTCGCCATAGTATATGAGGAGCTCATCTCACTCATGGGCGGAGGGGCAGAGCCTCTCGCTGTCGCTTCGAACCCGCCAACCCTTTATATGCTCGTGGGGCTTCAAGGTTCCGGCAAGACTTCGACGGCCGTAAAGCTCGCGAAGCGCTTATCTTCCGGTCATAGGCCGATGGTTGTGGCCTGCGACCTGCAAAGGCCTGCGGCGGTAGAGCAGCTCAAGGTTTTGGCGAGCGAGGCGAAAATACCCTGTTTTGCGCCTTATACGTCAGGCGACCCTCTTAGGGTGGCCGAAGAGGCTATGTCGTATGCGCGAGATCGGCTCGTAGATGTTATTATATTCGATACGGCTGGTCGTCTTCATGTGGACGAGGCGCTCATGGATGAACTGGCTAAAATGAAGGCTCTCCTCTCCCCTCATGAGATTTTGCTCGTAGTGGATGCCATGACGGGGCAAGAGGCGGTAAACGTAGCCTTGACATTTAAAGAGCGTCTGTCTATTACAGGGGCAATATTGACAAAGCTCGACGGCGATGCACGGGGCGGCGCTGCCTTGGCGATAAGGGCAGCGACAGGGGTTCCAGTGAGGCTCGTGGGTGTTGGGGAACACTTGGACGATCTGGAAGTCTTTGACGCCGCCCGGATGGCCCAGCGCATCTTGGGAATGGGAGACGTAGCCGGCCTTGTGGAGAAGATCCAGTCCACTGCCGACATGGGCGAAGCGGAGCGTTTGGCCAAGAGCTTAAAGGAAAACCGTTTTACTATGGAAGAGGTGTTGCTTCAGATTCGACAACTTCAGAAGCTTGGCCCTCTGGAAAAGGTCCTGGAGATGGTTCCTCTGCCTGGCAAGCTAAAACAGTTGAAAGGCGTAGAGGTGGACCCTAAGAGGCTTAAACATGTGGAAGCTGTTATACTCTCTATGACGCCGGAGGAGAGACGGCGCCCTGAAATCATCAAGGGAAGCCGCAGGCGCCGGATAGCGCAGGGGTCAGGCACGAGTGTTCAGTTAGTGAACCAGGTATTAAAGCAATATGAAGAAATGAAAGGGATTTGGAAGCGTCTGAACAAAGGCAAGGCAAAGGGTTTCAAGTTGCCTAAAGAATTATTTCAATAGTTTGTGGAGGTGTTTTATCTTATGGCGGTGTGCATTCGTTTGGCCAGGCATGGCCGCAAGAAATTGCCATTTTATCGCTTAGTGGTGGCGGACTCCCGCTCGCCGAGAGACGGGCGCTTTATCGAGAAAATAGGCCACTATAATCCGTTGAGGGACCCTGCCGAGATAGCGGTCGACGAAGAGAGGGCCCTATATTGGCTCAAGGCAGGGGCGAAGGCATCCGACACGGCTCGCTCGATCCTGGTCAAAGCCGGAGTCTGGAGCAAATTCGAAGAGAGCGCAAAGGCGGGTCAGCTATAGGTATGCCGGATTATTGCCGCTTGGTCGAGGGCATCGTGAAGCAGCTCGTGACTGTAAGCGATGCCGTGAGCGTTACAGAAGAGCGCGATAGCGGCACAGTGAGGGTCAAGGTCAGCGTTGACCCTCAAGATTTGGGGCGCGTCATAGGCAGGAGAGGCGTCACGGTTAACGCCATCAGGACGGTCGTCAAGGCTGCGTCTATGAAGTCGGGCGAAAGGGTCGAGGTCGACGTCGTCGAGTGAGACAATATTTCTACAGATTGTGTCCGAGGGCCGATTAAAACGAAAAGCGGAAGGTGAAAAGAGATCGCAGACTCAAAGGAGCTCGTCACCGTCGGCGTAGTGGCTGGTGCTCATGGCATCAAGGGCGCAATGAGGGTGGTGCCGCTCACCGACTTTCCTGAGCGCTTCTTGAGACAGAAGGAGCTCAACCTTTATAGCGATGATGGTGAGTTTATCCGTTGCCTCCATGTCAGGATGGCAAAGTTTTTGGACGCCAAGAGAGAGTTCCTTGTAGAGGTTGAGGAGTTTGGTGATCGCGGCTCAGCGGAGTCCCTTAGGGGCATGCTCATAAAGGTGGCCAAAGAGCATCGCGCCGTCCTGCCTGATGGGCAATACTGGATAGAAGATATCGTGGGCCTCGCCGTGAAAGATCTCGCTACTGGCGAGGTCTTGGGTGAAGTTATAGACGTATTGTCGACCGGCGCTAACGACATCTATGTGGTGAAAGCTGCCTCGGGAGAGGAAAAGCTTCTCCCCGCCATAAGAGACGTTGTTCGGCGGATCGATTTAGACGAGGGAGTCATCGAGGTGACCTTGATCGAGGGGTTGTGGGAGTGAAGCGTTTTTCTGTCATAACCGCCTTCCCCGAGATTTTCAACGGGTTTCTATCCTCGAGCATAATCGGCAGGGCTATATCCTCTGGCCTCATAGAAGTTGAGCTTTTGAACTTGCGCGACTTCGCTGAGGGCAAGCACCGGCAGGTGGACGATTATACTTACGGCGGCGGTGGTATGGTGCTGATGGCCGAGCCGCTCTATAAGGCCGTGCAGGCAGCGTGTAGCATCTCTGGGAGGGCCATGGTCATTTTCCCCTCTCCTCAAGGGGTCATGCTGTCGCAGGAGGTAGTCGAAAGCTTGGCCCAGGAGGATCACCTGATCATCGCCTGCGGTCACTACGAGGGGGTGGACGAGCGCTTCGTGGAGAGCTGCGTGGATTTGGAGCTGTCGATAGGGGATTATGTCTTGACGGGAGGAGAGCTCCCCGCTATGGTTATAATTGACGCTGTGTCTCGTCAGCTCCCTGGTGTGGTGGGTAAGGCCGAGTCCGTCGCAGAGGATTCCTTTTTCAGGGGTTTTCTCGATCACCCTCATTACACTCGCCCTGTCGAGTGGAGAGGAAAGCGAGTCCCCGAAGTTTTGCTATCTGGCGATCATGGCGCGGTCCTCGACTGGAGGCGAAGGCAGGCTGCAGACAGGACGATCGTCCGCAGGCCGGATCTGTTGAGCCGGGCCAATATTTTGCCCTATTTGAGCTGTGGCTTTTACGTCACGTTGTTTTCGGCGCCGGATATATCACTCGAGGAGCTCGAGCGGATATGCACGGTGTCTGGCGCTTATGGCGCAAAGAAGGTGCTCGTCGTGACGCCTCTGCAAAAACCCGTCACGACAGATTTGTCGATGGTAAAGCGCTTTTCTTCGTTAGAGAGTGCTATGTCATGGATAGGGAAGAGCGAAAAGAAGGTTCCTTATGTGGTTGGCATGACGGAAGCGCCCTGCGGCGGCGTTCATTGGCTTGAGTTGAAGAGGCGCGTCCTTGAAAGAGACCTTCCGCTCTCCCTGGTCTTTTGTGCCGATGAGCTCCTTGCGAAGGAAGCGTCGCACTTTGACACTATGATGTGTTTGGACGAGAGGGGGGATAAAATCCCGCTCTCTTGCGAGGTTTCGGTGGTATTAGATCGCCTGTTCGGCTCGAGGTAACCGTTTGTCGTGCCAGGTCTTTCCAATTTTATTTTTGAGCGGTTGGCGTGATCGAACTTTTGTCTCTTATGTGTCTATGCTACAATGCAACGGAGCAACATGCGCTGTGACCGAATCTTGTTTTTTTAAAACATTTGACTTTATCGAGAAAGAATTTAGAAGGAGGATATAGCGATGGACCCAAGGGTCGCTCTTATAGAGAGGCGTTTTAAAACCAAGGAAGTGCCGGATTTCAGGCCAGGCGATACCGTGAAAGTGCACGTTAAAGTCTCGGAGGCCAATAGGCAGCGTATCCAGATCTTTGAAGGCGTTGTAATAGCGAGGAAGCATGGCGGCGTCAGAGAGACCTTTACAGTGCGCAAGGTCTCCGGCGGCGTAGGGGTGGAGCGCATCTTCCCCCTTTATTCTCCGGTCATAGACAAGATCGAGATTGTGCGTAGGGGCAAGGTGAGGAGGGCCAAACTCTACTACCTGCGCAAGCTCAGCGGTAAAGCCGCCCGCATAAAGGAAGCTCGAAGACGATAGAGGATTGTGAATTTGTCAGCTCGCGCAAAAGCGCAAAGGTGCGGCTTTCTTCCGCAGATGAGCGGCAAAGGCCCGGACAGCCTTGACGGATTTGCGCCCCGGTTGCTATAATCGCTGGCGTAGTGCCGAGGTGGTGGAACTGGTAGACACGCACGTTTGAGGGGCGTGTGGGGAAACCCATGGGGGTTCGAGTCCCCCCCTCGGCACCATTTTTGTGCCCTTTTACCTCTTTTTGCTTCGAAGGCGAGAATTGCCGCCCTCTCTTCCGCATAGTTCGCTTCAAGGTGTATAGTTGTGGTCGTAAGAATAAAAAACGCTACGGAGGCTTAGGTCATCAGAGCCTCCATAAGTGCTTGTGTCTTAAGCGAGGAGGGAAAGCCGTGCCGCAAGACCTTAACGCGTTGCTTTGCCCTAAGAGCGTGGCGGTAGTTGGGGCTTCGTCCAATTTAGAAAGCATCTCAGGTAGGCCTTTGAAGCTGCTGCTGCGATATAAATTCGACGGGCGCATTTACCCCGTCAATCCAAAGTACGAATCTCTCCATGGCCTTCCGTGTTTCCCCGATGTTTTGTCGTTGCCGGAGACCCCCGATGTGGCTCTGATCGCTGTTCGCTCCTCTCTTGTGCCTGAGGTGATCGAGCAGTGCGCGGCGCGGCGCGTTCCTTTTGTGGTGATCTTTTCCTCCGGCTTTGCCGAGAGCGGCGACGCGACTTCTCAGGAGCGGGTGATCGAGCTCGCCAGAAAAGGCGGCGTGCGAATAGTGGGGCCTAATTGCCAGGGACTTGCGAACCTCGCACGGGGCATCCCTTTGAGCTTTTCTGCCTCCCTCGACAGCGATAGGCCTTGTAAAGGTCCGGTGGCATATGTGTCCCAGAGTGGCGCCTTCGGATTTTCGTCGTATTCGCTCGCTGTGGACGGAGGGGTCGGCTTTCGTTACGTCGTGACGACCGGCAACCAGGCGGATCTGGATGTGGTGGATTTCGGCATGCACTTTTTAAAGGATCCAGAGGTGCGCCTCCTGCTCGTTTATCTGGAAGGGTTGAACGACGGAGAGCGTTTTTTGGAGTTGCTGCGGACCGCCAAGGAGAAGGAGATCCCTGTGGCAGTATTGAAGGCCGGCAAGAGCCCATCGGCGCAGGCTGCGGCGAAGAGTCACACCGCAGCCGTTGCCGGGGACAGGGTCGTGTGGGAAGCGGTTTTGCGGCAATATGGAGCTATAGAGCTCGATGATGTAGAGGACATGATAGACTTAGGCATTGCCTTTGCTGCGCCGCAGCGCCCGGAAGGCAAGAGGGTGGCGATACTGACAACGTCCGGCGGCGCCGGCATAATCATGGCAGATCGATGTTCCGATCTTGGCCTTGATGTGCCTCGTTTTTCGCCGCAAATCCAGGAGCGCATAGCAGCGCACATTCCGCCATTCGGGTCTCCCGCCAATCCCGTCGACATGACCGCTCAGGTCATAAACGATCCGGAGGGTTTTCCTATATGCCTCGATTCTGCGCTCTCTTCCGGCGAGGCAGATGCCGTAGTCTGCATAATATCCATGATCACGGGCAGCTCTGGGCAGGCAATGGCGGACGAGCTGGAGAGGGCCTTTCGCCGTTCCTCCAAGCCTATCCTATGCTCTTGGCTTATAGATGAAGAACATGGAGGGCAGTTTTTGAAGCAGCTTCACGCTGCAGGCCTGCCGGTCTATCGCAGCCTGCGGAGGTGCGCCTTTGCACTGGCCTCGATGGTCAAGTGGCAGACCGGTAGAGCGCCGATGCGTCCCGCGATCGAAGCTTCTGTCCCCTTTCTCTCGACGCTGCCCGAAGAGCTGACGGAGTACGATTCCAAATTGCTCCTCGCCCATTACGGGGTCCCCATCACCAGGGAAAAACTCTGTTTGAGCCTGGAAGAAGCGCTCTCTGCGGCTAACGACATCGGTTTTCCCGTGGCTTTAAAGGTCATTTCCCCCCAGATCTTGCACAAGACCGAGGCCGGCGTCGTTGCCCTTCGCCTCAGCGACGAAGAGGAGGTACGGAATGCCTATGGCAGGCTCCTCGAACGCGCGCGTCGCTTCGACAAAGATGCCCAGATCAAAGGAGTGCTCGTCCAAGAGATGGTCGAGGGCGGGCTTGAGTGTATGATAGGGGCGAAAAGGGATCCCGTCTTTGGCCCAATCATAGCCGTGGGTTTGGGCGGAATATACGTCGAGGTTTTGAGAGACGTGGCACTGCGTCGCTGTCCCGTAGATGAAGAGGAAGCGTTGGAGATGGTGCGATCGCTGAAAGGCTTCCCGCTTTTGGCCGGTGCCCGCGGGAGTACCAAAAAGGACATTTCGGCTTTGGCGGATATGACCAGGCGGATCTCGGAGCTGGCTTATGTGGAGAAGGACTTGAAGGAGCTCGATGTCAACCCGGTCATCGTGCTGGATGAAGGGCATGGCGCTGTGGCTGTAGATGCCTTAGCGTTGAGGGGCAAATGATAGATGGATTGGCTCTGGGTGCTTTTCGGTTACCTTTTCGGCTCCATCCCGACAGGCTATCTGGTGGTCAAGGCCATCCGCGGCGAGGATATACGGCGCTATGGTTCCGGCAATATAGGAGCCACCAACGTGGGTCGCCTTTTAGGCAGGAGGTGGGCCATGGCGGTCGGTGCCTTCGATATCGTCAAAGGCGGTTTGGCCGTAACGTTGGCTCGCCCATGGGCGGACGACCACCTCATTTTGGCCCTGGTGGGCGTGGCCAGCGTTTGTGGGCATGTATTCCCGCTTTGGCTGAAATTTAGAGGAGGCAAGGGCGTAGCCACCACTTTCGGCGTCGTCTTCTCCTATCACCCACTGGTCGCCTTGGCGAGCGGCGCCTTGTGGTGGATCTTGGTTCGTCTCTTTCGCTATGTATCCCTCGCCTCGATGATTTCTCTGTCATGTGCGCCGTTCTTCTTTTGGCTGCTGGGAGCAGATCGCGTCTATATCTTTGCCACCGCCTCATTGGCAGTGCTTACGATCGCGAGGCATAAGGACAATATAGATAGGCTGCTTTCCGGCACGGAAAACCGCGTGGGCAGGCCCGCCAAGGGGCCTTGACAACGCTTGGGATGTGCTATAAATTGACTGTGCCTCGAAATGCCTCCGCAAGGGATTTGTATTTTATGCGCCTGGCCTTGGAGGAAGCGAGAAAAGGAGTTTTTAGGGGCGAAGTGCCGGTGGGGGCGGTGGTGACAAGGAACGATGCTTTGGTTGCAAGCGCTCGCAATCGCCGCGAAGAACTGAAAGACCCCACAGCTCACGCCGAGATTCTGGTGCTGAGAGAGGCTTCTTACGAGCTCGGCGATTGGAGGTTAGAGGGTTGCGTCTTATATGTCACCCTCGAACCATGCCTTATGTGCGCCGGGGCGATTTTGCAAACCCGCATAAAGCGAGTCCTCTACGGTGCCCAGGATCCGAAGGGCGGGGCGTGCGGTTCCATCTATGATCTTTTGAACGATGGCAGGGTGTCGCCGCGGCGGGAGGTCGTAGGGGGCGTCTTAGAAGAAGAGAGCAGCGAGCTGTTGCGAAGCTTCTTTTACTCGAGGCGTAAGGCTTAAGCATCGAATGTGGAGAGATGGCCGAGAGGACGAAGGCGGTCGACTCGAAATCGACTAGGCGGTTCGAAGCCGCCTCGTGGGTTCGAATCCCACTCTCTCCGCCATGTAGATAGCGTTCAACGGAGAGGTGGCCGAGAGGCCCAAGGCGCTCGCCTGGAGAGCGAGTAAGCGGTTAGAAGCCGCTTCGTGGGTTCAAATCCCACCCTCTCCGCCAAAGTTGCGGGGGGCCCGGCCCCGTGCGGCGAAGGCCCGTGAACCCCGCCAGGCCCGGAAGGGAGCAACGGTAAGCGGTAACCTTCGGGTGCCACGGCGAAGCTGGGCTTCCCGCTCATATTTTTGCGCGTTGCCAATTATTCTTCCTCGGCCTTTTCTTCTTGCGCGAGCAGTGGCGCTATGTCCAGGAGGGTGCTCACGACCGTCTCGAGCTCTTCCAAACTCTTTTCAGTCGGCTTGCCCTCTCTGAAGCATTTGTGAACGTAGCCCTTCAGTATCTCTATACAGGTTTGCTGCATGGCCTTGCGGGCGGCCGATAGTTGGATTAGGATGTCGCGGCAGGGTCTGTCTTCGACGATCATGCGCTGGATTCCGCGAAGTTGGCCCTCTACGCGCTTTAACCTGTTCAGGATTGCCCTTTTTTCCGGTGCAACGTCCTCAACTTGTTGCACGAGAGCACTTTTAGCCACCATCCGAACCCCCTATGAGTATTTGATCCCTTTCGCTCAATGTTAAGCGTTGAGAGCTTGAAGGTCAACTGCAAGCTATGGTATACTTCCCCGTGGCTTAAACACACACATCGTCTGATGTCCCTGGGGGTGCCCTTAAAAGAGAGTGCCAGGGGCAGGAGAGGGCGGTGGAGGAAGGACAACCAAAAGGAGGGAAAGCATTGGCAATCGTTTCGATGAAACAGCTTTTGGAAAGCGGTGTTCACTTCGGACACCAAACCAGGCGTTGGAACCCCAAGATGAAGCCCTACATATTTGCCGAAAGGAACGGCATCTACATAGTCGATCTCCAGAAGACGGTAAAAGGGCTTGAGAGGGCGTACGATTTCCTGAGGGAGGTCTCGAAGGGCGGCGGAAGCGTGTTATTTGTGGGAACCAAGAGGCAGGCCCAGGAGACAATCGCCGAGGAGGCCCAGCGCTGCGGGCAGTTTTATATCAACCAACGCTGGCTCGGAGGACTGCTCACGAACTTCCAAACCATAGCACGGCGGGTGCGCTATATGATCCGACTCCAAGAGATGGAGGAGTCCGGCGAGTTCGAGCGTTATCCCAAGAAGGAAGTCATCAAGCTTCGAAAAGAGCGCGCGAAACTGGAGAAATACCTTTCTGGGATCCGCGACATGAAGGATATCCCCGATGCGTTATACGTGGTCGACCCGCGGCGGGAGGAGATCGCAGTTAAAGAAGCCCACAAGCTCGGCATACCTGTCGTAGCTATTGTGGACACTAATTGTGACCCCGAACTCATCAATTTCCCGATACCGGGCAACGATGATGCCATAAGGGCCATCAAGCTGATCACCTCTCTGATGGCGGATGCCATAATCGAGGGGCGACAAGGCATCGATGGCACCTTGACGGTCAAAGAGGCAGAGACAGAAGAGGAGCCCGAAACGGAGGAGACCGAGGAAGTGATCTCCGTCAGGGAGAAACTCCACGAAACGTATGCGGAAGTTGAAGAAGAACTCGTGGAAGAAGAATTGGAAGGGCGCAAAGGCTGGAAGGAGGATTGACGTGGCTACCGATACCGCTTTATTGAAAGAACTTCGTTTTCGCACCGGCGCCGGCGTGCTCGATTGCAAAAAGGCGCTTGAGGAGTGCAATGGCGACATAGAAAAGGCCGTAGATCTGCTGCGGGAGAAAGGGATCGCTATGGCAGCCAAGAAGATGGGCAGAGAGGCTGCCGAAGGCAGGATCTTCAGCTACATCCACAGCAATGGCAAAATAGGCGTGCTGCTTGAGCTGAATTGTGAGACCGATTTTGTAGCGCGTACGGATGAGTTTATGAATTTGGGGCACGAGTTAACGCTTCAGATAGCAGCTGCAGCTCCGGCCTATCTTTCCGCCGAGGATGTCCCCGCCGAGGATTTAGAAAGGGAGAAACAGATTTATCGAAAGCAGGCCTTAGATGAAGGCAAACCCGAGAATATCGTGGACAGAATCGTAGAGGGACGGCTCAAGAAATTTTATGAAGAGTCCTGCCTCTTGGAACAGAGGTGGATACGAGACTCCGATAGAAAAATAAAGGATATCGTCACGGAGCACATAGCTAAATTTGGCGAAAACATAGTGGTCCGTCGTTTTGCCCGCTATGCGATTGGAGAGTAAAGCTGAAACGGCGAGGTTCAAGCCTCGCCGTTTCAGCTATTATATGATGCAACTTGCGAGGGAGCCGAAAAATGCCTGTTTATAGTAGGGTGCTTTTAAAGCTTTCCGGAGAAGTATTAGCTGGTTCTAAATCGTTCGGACTCGACCTGAAAGCTGTTGAAGCCATTGCCTGTGAGGTGGCAGAGGTAGCCAAAGCCGGCGTGGAGTTGGCCATGGTAGTAGGCGGTGGAAATATTTTTCGCGGCGTGGAGGCTGTTAAGGGAGGCATGGACAGAGCCCAGGCCGATTATATGGGCATGCTCGCCACGGTCATAAACGCCTTGGCGCTTCAAGATTCTCTCGAAAGGCTGAAAGTGCCGACGCGCGTTCAGACAGCCGTAGAGATGAGGCAGTTGGCGGAGCCGTTCATCCGTAGAAGGGCTATAAGGCATTTAGAGAAAGGAAGAGTCGTCATCTTCGCTGCAGGTACAGGTTCCCCGTATTTTTCCACCGATACGGCGGCCGCGTTGCGAGCCGCTGAAATCCGGGCAGACTGCCTGCTGAAAGGCACCAAGGTCGACGGCGTATACGAAAAAGACCCGGAGAAAGAGCCCGACGCCTCGTTTTTGCCTCATATTTCCTATATGGAAGCCTTGACGCGTCAGCTCAAGGTGATGGATGCCACAGCCTTCTCGCTTTGCATGGAAAATGCCGTGCCAATTGTCGTCTTCAACATCCTACGCCCTGGCAACTTGAGGCGGATAGTGCTCGACGGCGAACGGGTCGGAACGGTCGTCGATTCCTCAAAAGGTTGATATTCAGGGGTACATAAGGCAAAATTGAGGTAAGGTTTGGATTGAAAGGGGAAGTGGAGATGCCCGATAATATGCTTAAGGAACTATCTATCCGGATGGAGAAGGTGGTATCTCACCTTAAGGAAGAGCTTGTAGCTTTGAGAACGGCTCGGGCTCATCCAGCTCTGGTAGAGGGCATAAATGTTGAATATTACGGGAGCACGATGCCCATAAAACAGCTTGCTACGGTCGCCGTCCCCGAGCCCAGACAGCTTATGATCATCCCCTGGGATAAGTCGGCCGTGAAGGTCATCGAGAAGGCCATCATGGCTTCTTCTTTAGGGGTTACGCCGCAGAGCGATGGCGAAAGCATTCGCCTAACGTTGCCGGAGCTGACTCGCGAGCGTCGCACAGAGCTGGTCAAGCTTGTGCGCCGCCACGCCGAGGATGCGCGCGTGGCTATACGAAACTTGCGCCGCAACGCTTTGGAGGATGCCAAGAAGAAAGAGAAAGACGGTGAAATCACAGAAGACGATCTAAAGCGTTATCGCGAGGAGATTCAAAATATCACAGATGAGTTCATAAAGAAAGTCGATCAAGTGATGGAAGATAAAGAGAAGGAAATCATGGAAGAGTAAGACCCGCGTCGCTTACTTCACTGACAGCTTTAGCGGCAAACCGAGGCGAGCTCCTTGTATCAAGAGAGACTGTTAGGAATAGAGCATAATATGTTCAGGGGGTGAGTCGTTATGAAGGCGAGAAAGTGTTGTGTTATCTTGATGGCGGTGTTTCTGGTTGCCTTCGCTACGGGGGGAGCTTTTGGAGCGAAGGAAAATTGGCCCGCACAGCTGCGCTTTCCGTCTGGCCCTCCAGGGGGGACGTGGTTCGCCTTGGGTGGGGCCATAGCCGATATGTGGACGAAGAGCGTCATCCAAGTGACGAGCGGTAGCGGCGGCGGCGTAAGCAATGTTGTGAATGCCGGGCGCGGAGAGGCCGATTTGGGGCTTTCTACTACCTCTATGCTTGGTGCAGCGGCAAAGGGGCTGGATCCGTTCAAAGAGCCGGTCGAGGGGACGGCGCTATTTGCGAACATCTATAGGCAATATACATACTTCATCATGCGCAAGGATTACGCCGACAAGAACGGTGTTAAATCCGTCAAGGATATCGTCGCCAAGAAGCTTCCCATCCGTTTTGCTACACTTAAGCCTGGCACATCGTCGGAGTTCTCCATCCGTTCCATTTTTGAAAAAGGCTTCGGTGTTGGTTGGAATGACATCAAGTCCTGGGGTGGCTCGGTGAGCTTCGCCTCTTACTCCGACGGGGCAGACCTTTTGGCCGACAACCACTTGGACTGCTTTGCCTTTCAGGTCAGCCGCGTAGCCTCGGTCATCATGGACATAGAAAGCCGTGTCGATGTGGTGTTGCTTCCTGTGGATAAAGAAGCTCGAGATGCCATGGCTGAAGTTTATGGAACGACTACATTCGACATAGAGCCAGGGGTTTACAAGAGCGTGACTGAGCCGGTTCCCACGGTTGGCGATTACACATGTATAGTGGTGGCCAAGGCCCTGCCGGAGGATCTGGTATACGAGCTTTCCAAGGCCTTGTGGGAGCATAAAGACGAGCTCGGCGAGGCTTTTGTAGACATGAAGGAGCTGAACCCCAAAGAGGCTATTTCCGAAGGCGTCCCTGTCCACCCGGGCGCGGCGAAGTTCTGGTCAGAGTTGAGGTAAAGCCTATAAATGACGGGCAGCGTTTTAAGCGGCTGCCCGTCATTTATTTTTGAGGAGGGTTTAGCGTGCGAAAGCTCAAGGGCCCGCTTAAAGCGGTTATATACCTCTATGTTGTCGCCATGGGGCTGTTTCACCTTTACACGGCGACGTTCGGCAGCTTAGAGGCTTATCTGCAGCGAAACGTCCATCTGCTCTGGATTCTTCCACTCACGTTCATCCTTTACCCTGCCTCTAAGGCCGGTCCCAAGGATGAGGTTCCACCTTTCGACTGGGCTCTTGCGGTCTTGGCCGCGTGTCCGGGGTTGTATGTCATTTTCAATTACGAGTCTATTATCTATCGTGTCATTCAGGTTGACCCCGTAACGACCGTCCAATTGTTGCTCGGCACATTGCTCACGTTGTTGCTGTTAGAGGGGACGCGACGGGTTGTGGGATGGCCTTTGGCCGTTATAGGCGGGCTCTTTGCGGCATATATGTATTTTGGCCATTTTTTACCAGGCATAGCCAAAGGTTTCCCCTTTTCTTTCCATAGAGTCATAGAACATCTCTATCTCACCGATGAGGGAATTTTTTCTTCGTCGCTCGGGGTCTCTGCCACTTATGTCATGATCTTCCTCATATTCGGCGGCTTCCTCGAAAAGAGCGGCATAGGTCCTTATTTCATGGATTTGGCTCAAGCCTTCGCCGGCCATTCGCCAGGAGGACCGGCGAAGATCGCTGTGGTGAGTTCCGCCATGTTCGGATCTATCTCCGGCTCGGCTGTTGCTAACGTCTACGCCACTGGCGCCTTTACGATACCGTTGATGAAGCGCATAGGATATTCACCCACCTTCGCCGGCGCGGTAGAAGCTGTGGCGAGCTCCGGAGGGCAGGTTATGCCTCCGATCATGGGGGCCGGTGCCTTCATAATGGCTTCTTTCCTCGGCATCCCCTACAGAAATGTTATCATAGCTGCTTTTGTCCCCGCCCTTTTATATTACGTCGCAGTTTTTGTAATGGTCCATATGAGGGCATTGAAGAGAGGCCTGACTGGACTCCCCAGGGAAGAGCTGCCATCACGGATCTCCGTGTTGAAGCGCATATATTTGGTCGTCCCGCTGGTAGGTCTGGTTGTAATGCTGCTTTACGGCTACACTCCCATGAGGGCTGCTATGGCAGGTATAGCGATGGCCTGGATTGTGTCCCTCTTCGATCCGCGCTATCGCATGGGGCCCAAGGCTATCCTCGACGCGATTCACGACGGCTCGATGAACATCTTCGTCGTGGCCATCGCTTGTGCTACAGCCGGCATAGTGGTCGGGTCGGTCACGCTCACCGGTTTGGGCTTTAAGGTGGTGAGCCTCATATTCTCGCTGGCCAGAAACATCCCATTCTTGGCCCTTTTGCTCGTCATGCTGCTTTCTATACTGTTGGGCATGGGGCTTCCAACGACCGCTGCGTATATAGTGGCCTCAGCCTTGACTGTGCCGGCCTTGGCGAAGCTCGGATTTCCCGCACTGGCTTCTCATATGTTCGTGTTTTACTTCGCCATCATTTCAGCCATAACGCCTCCGGTGGCGCTGGCCGCTTACGCTGCCAGCTCCCTGGCAGGTTCGAACCCGGACGAGACAGGTTTTCAAGCTATGAGGCTCGGACTTTTAGCCTTCATCGTACCTTATGCCTTCTGTTACGATGGGGGGCTTCTTTTGCAGGAGGGCTTCCTGTGGAATATCTTTGCTTTCTTGGGCGGCCTCGGTGCCGCTATGGCCATCGGTTGGGGGATAGAAGGCTTTCTGCGTCGGCCGCTTTCTTTTTGGAGCCGCGTCCTATTTTTGGTCATGGGCATCTTGTGCCTGTGGCCATCGACGCCGATCAGGCTTTTGGCCCTCGCCGTAGTATTTGGAGCATATATTTCCCATCGCCGCGCTTCCTGAAAGCCCTCTGGCATTACATTATTTGTTATTGTGGCAATTAGTCAGGCGAGATGAGCCGAAGACTTAGCCTCATGGAGGCGCATGCGAGATGAGGTCTCGTATAGGACCCGAGCCATTTAAGATCAAAGCGGTGGAGCCGATGCGGCTTCCGGATCGGAGCGTGCGGGAGGAGGCGCTCGTCAGGGCCAACTATAACCTCTTCGGGCTGAGGTCTGAAGAGGTTTACGTGGATCTCTTGACCGACTCCGGAACCGGGGCCATGAGCGCCGCGCAGTGGGCAGCGCTCATGATGGGCGATGAGGCGTACGCAGGTGCGAGGAGCTTCTACGCCCTAAAAGATGCCGTGAAAGAGATCTTGGGCTTCGATTACGTCATTCCCGCGCATCAGGGGCGAGGGGCCGAGAACGTCCTGTTCGGCACCCTTTGTAAAAAGGGAGACGTCATCCCCTTCAACATGCCCTTCGACACCACGATGGCTCACATCCTAAACGTCGGGGCAAAGCCAGTAGACTGTGTGGTCGACGAAGCCTTTGACCTCGTATCTGACTATCCCTTTAAGGGAAACGTCGACATAGGTAAGTTAGAGACTGTAATAAACCAGTACGGCAAGGAAAATATCCCCCTGATAATGGTCACCGTTACCAATAACTCGGGCGGCGGGCAGCCCGTCAGCCTTCAAAACATCAGGGACGTCTCGCAAGTCGCCCGCAAATACGGCATACCCTTCTTTCTCGATGCAGCGCGGATGGCTGAAAATGCCTATTTTATCAAGATGCGCGAACCGTCCTGTGCTAACATGTCGTTGAAGGAGATCATCCGCGCCATGGCCGATGCGGCAGATGGTTTGGCAGTTTCGTGCAAAAAAGATCCCTTGGTCAACATCGGCGGCATGATCACCTGCAGAAACGAGGAGATGTATCACGTCTTGCTCCCGCGCACCATCCTTTACGAAGGGTTTGCCACCTATGGGGGACTAGCAGGGCGAGATCTGCAAGCGCTCGCGCAAGGGCTTTTTGAGATGACGGACGAAGAATATATGTCTCACCGCGTGGCCCAAGTGAGGCATCTCGGCGAATTGTTGGACGAAGCCGGCGTCCCCTTCGTAAAGCCAGCCGGAGGACATGCCATATTCGTGGACGCTGCCTCTTTCCTCCCTCGCATTCCCCAGCGGCTCTTCCCCGCCGATGTCCTCGCTGCGGAAGTTTACATAGAGGGGGCTGTGCGAGGGATAGGACTAGGAGCCCTCGCTTTCGCCACCGCCGACCCAGAGACCGGTTCTGAGGTCTTGCCGAAGCTCGAGCTGTTCCGGCTTGCCATTCCGCGCAGGGCCTACACGAATTCGCACATGGAATACGTAGCCGAAGTCGTTAACGATGTTTACAAGCGGCGCGAAAGCGTAGATTACGGCCTCGAGTTGGCTTACGAACCGCCGGTCAAGGGCATTCGTCACTTCCTCGGCAAGCTGCGTCCAAAGAAGCTTTGAGTGCCGGCTACGCCTTTATAGCGGCGAGTTTTTGCAGAATATCGTCGCATTGAAGGTTGGGGGTAAGGATGAAAAATCGCTTAAAGACTCCTTACCCCTTTTACATCTGAGCCTGTGGTCCAAATTGCGTCCCATCAGTTTTTGGTGGGCTGGTATAATGGGTGTAAACCTAAAAGAGAAAGAGAGTTCACCTTTGCGGTTTTTTCATTAGTGACTTTTACGGATCCGTCTTCGGTCAGAGGTGGGTCTATAATCGAGAAGCGTAAGTTTGTTGAAGGTGGTAATGGCTATGTTGCAGGCTGTAAAGAAGATGTTAGGTTTCGACCCTAACGAGCGCACTCTGAAACGATATAGCGCCATAGTGAGCAAGATCAATGCCCTCGAACCTCAGATGGAACAGATGAGCGACGAGGAGCTGGCCTCTGCCATAGCTCAGTTCAGGGGGCGCGTCCAAAGCGGTGAAGCCTTGGACGACTTGCTCGTCGATGTGTTTGCCGTGGTGCGTGAGGCTGCCAAAAGGACTTTGGGCATGCGCCACTTCGATGTCCAGCTCATGGGAGGCATTGCCCTCCACGAGGGAAAAATAGCGGAGATGAAGACAGGCGAGGGGAAGACGCTTGTGGCCACGCTCGCTGTAGTGCTCAACGCTTTATCCGGCAAAGGCGTCCACGTGGTGACCGTTAACGACTATTTGGCGAAGCGCGACGCGGAGTGGATGGGTGCCGTATATCGCTTTCTCGGCCTATCCGTGGGCGTGATTTACGCCATGATGGATCAGGGCGAGCGGCAGAGGGCTTATCAGGCTGATGTCATTTACGGTACGAACAGCGAGTTCGGCTTTGACTACCTGAGGGATAACATGGCTGTCAGTAGATCCCAGCTAGTCCAGAGGGGGCATCATTACGCTATCGTGGACGAGGTGGACTCGATCCTTATAGACGAGGCGCGCACCCCGCTTATAATCTCCGGTCCGTCAGAAGAAAGCGATGAGCCTTATAAACTCGCCGATCGCATAGCCAGGCAATTGAAGCAAGGCGTCCACTTCGAGATCGACGAGAAAGAGCGAAATGCAGCGTTGACAGAGGAGGGGATAGCCCACTGCGAAGAGCTTTTGGGCGTAGAGGAGCTCTTCAGCGATTACTCCACCTCCGAGATGGCTCACAAGATCGTTCAGGCCCTCAAGGCGAGGCATCTCTTCCATCGCGACACACATTATGTGGTGAGGGATGGGGAGGTTGTGATCGTCGACGAGTTCACGGGGCGACTCATGTTCGGCAGGCGCTACTCCGATGGCCTTCACCAGGCCATAGAGGCAAAGGAAGGGGTGCGCATAGGGAAGGAAAGCCAGACGCTCGCCACGATCACGCTCCAAAACTATTTCCGCATGTACAAAAAACTTGCGGGCATGACCGGCACGGCCGCCACGGAAGCCGAGGAGTTTAAAGAGATATACGGCCTTGATGTGGTGGTTATACCCACGAACAAGCCCATGATCCGCGTCGATCATCCGGATGTCATCTACCGCACCGTAAGGGAGAAATTTGTAGCTGTCGCGGATGAGGTACACGAGCATTACAAGGTAGGCTCTCCCGTGTTGGTCGGCACCACATCCATAGAAAATTCGGAACGGCTGAGCAAACTCCTCAAGGCGAGGGGCGTGCCGCATCAAGTTCTTAACGCCAAATACCACGAGAAAGAGGCGGCTATCGTCGCCCAGGCCGGCAGACTTGGGGCTGTCACTGTGGCAACAAATATGGCCGGCAGGGGGACAGACATCCTTCTGGGCGGAAATCCAGATTTTCTGGCCCGCGAGGAGGCTCTTCGAAAGGGGATAGACCCCGTAGGCGATCCAGAAGGTTATGCGGCGCTGCGCGAGCAGATGCGCGCCCTATGCGCCGCAGAGCACGAGCGGGTTGTCTCCTTGGGCGGGCTTCACGTTGTCGGTACGGAGCGGCACGAAGCCCGGCGCATAGACAACCAACTCAGGGGGCGCAGCGGTCGTCAGGGAGATCCCGGCTCGTCTCGCTTTTACCTCTCTCTTGAGGATGACCTGCTGCGCATCTTCGGGTCTGAGAGGATACAGGGGATCATGGAGAAGCTCGGCATGGAAGAAGGGGAAGCCATCGAGCATCCCCTTCTTACGAAGGCCATCGAGTCAGCTCAGAAGCGAGTGGAGCAGTATCACTTCGATATCCGCAAACAATTATTGCAATACGATGGTGTTTTGAATCAGCAGCGCGAGACTGTATACGGAGAGCGACGCCGCATCCTCTTCGCTGAAGACTTGATAGAGGAGGCGTGGCAGGTGGTGGAGGATGCCATAAGCGGCATCTTAGAGCGCGCCTTTCCCGAAAACGGCGAGCCCCAGGTCAGGGCGGCCGCTTTGCGGCTCAGGAACATTTTCGGTCCAGGCATTGAAAAGCACTTGGAGGGTGTGGACGCGCGCGCCCTGCTGCCGGAGGCGGAGAAGGCGGTCGTTTCGGAGGCCAGGCGGCGCTTCGATGAGAAGGTCGAAGAATTGGGCCACGATGTGGCGAATGAGCTCTTTCGCTTTATCCTTCTGCACGTTTTGGATAGCCATTGGAAAGAACACCTCCTCGCGATGGATGAGCTCAGGCGAGGCATAGGCTTGCGCGCTTTAGGACAGAAGGATCCGCTGCTCGAGTATCAATTCGAGTCCTTTAACCTGTTCCAAGAGATGTTCGAGAGCGTGCGAGAAAAGGTGGCTGAGCTGGCGATGAAGGTTTCGGTCGCTAAGGAGGAGCATAGGCCCGCCCGTAGAGCAGTTCCTGCGGTGCAAAGTCATAAGGTTCCGGTGGGGGTCGGTTCGCCCTCCGGTGGAGGCTCCAAAGCGCCAAGTCACAAAGCGAAAGTGGGGCGAAACGACCCATGTCCTTGCGGAAGCGGCAAAAAATACAAGCATTGTTGTGGGAAGAACGCATAATGACTCTTCGCAGGCTCTCTTCGCTCTATATAGCGGTGATATGCTTTTGCTTTTCACTTTTCTTCCCCCTTCCTTCCTTCGCTAAGGAGTGGAGCGCGCCGGTGGAAATTTTGCGCTTATACCGCGAAGCCCCTCCGCTTGAAGCATACGAAGGGGCTTCTGCTATGGTGTGGTTGCGGGAAAACCGCTATCGCCTCCTTTCGAGTGGGGATATGGAACAGGTTACGCGTTGGCTCATCTTCGCCAACGGCCCACTCAAGGAGAACTGGAGGACTTGGAAAATCCCTGTGCCGCACAAGGGAGAACTCACCTTGCAGGAAACGGCACTCTACGACCCCGTGTCGGGGAGGCTCATATCCCCCCTCGTGCCCTCGAGTGAGAAGGACGGCGTTCCCTTCGTAACCGTAAGAGTCCCACCCTTGGACGGCAACTACGTTTTGGCCATCGCCTATCGGAGGACTTTTCCCAAAAGGTACAACGTGGATGATGTGCTATGGACCGTACTCGACCTGCCGCAATGGGAACAACGGGTGAACGTAGAGGTGCCGTCCGGTATGCAACTCTTTTGGTCTTCTTCGGCAGGAGAGCCCAAGTTGGAAAGAGATGGCGTAGCAGATCACTATGTCTGGCAGATCTTAAACCAGCCTCCCTGGGTCGGGAAGGGGATTTTGGCGCAAAGGGAGGGGGTTTTAGCCTTCAGCCTGCGCGAAGGGGCGATTAACGCCCTGCAGCCCCTGATGGACTGGGTGAACTCGATGGGTTCGATCACGCCTCAGTTTGTCAAAGACGCCTTGAAGGACGCGAACAAGGCCAAAGCCGGACAGCGCATCATAGATTGGGCGCTCGACCCGAAGAAAAAACTCGGCGGAGTGCCCTGGGACTGGGCACGCCCAGCATCCGAATTGCCAACCGAGGGCCCTTGGTCTGAGTGGGAAAGGGTGGGACTGCTACATCACTGGCTAAAGAGTGCCGATTGGAAATCCGAGGTGCTGTGGCTTCCGGCGTTTCCGTTGGCGGATAAAGTGCCTGGCACTGGGAGGATCTGGCTTCGTCCTGTGCTCCGCCTTTCTGCCCCCGGTGTTTCTCGATATTATCTCGATGGGAAGCATCCAATAATAAACGGCGTGCCGAGCTCTCTTTCGGGGCGCACTTTATATGCCTTGGACGGCGCCAACGTCGTCAAGGATGTAATACCCCAAGGGAGCTATTCCGACCACCGCTTCACCATTAGGTGGAACGTCACGGTCGACGAGAATGGAAGCGGAAGCGGCGAGGTTTCGCTCCACTTGCGGGGTGGTTGGATTGAATTGATGCCAGAGGGAGAGTCGAGCGACGTCAGGGAACTCTTAGATAGCTTCGTCTGGCCTTCGGGCCTTCAAATTGACGTAGCGAATGCCGCTGTCGAGGTATTGAAAGATGCTTACCGCATCACCGTGCCTTTTTCGGGTATGGTCGCAATACCGGCTGGAGGGCAAATGCTTTTGAGGCTTCCGTCGGCCGTGCCGAAGGATTTATTGTCGCTCGGCAACTTCGCGCCCCCTTACCACTTCCTATTTCCCTTTATAGTAGAGCAAGAAGGCCGATTCACTCTCCCCAAAGGGTATGATGTTGTCTCATCGCCGCCGGTCAGGGGGGGAGGCAAAGACGTGATCTTTAAAGAGGAGTTAAAGTGGAACGCAAAGAGGAGGTTTTTGAACTCTTCTTATATGTTGATCTTGAAATCGTCAACTGTGGATATAAATACCTCCGCAGAGTTATCCAATGCGTTGAAAGAAATGGTGCGATGGAACGAACTGACGGTGCCCTTTAGGAAGCGCTAAAGATTGCAGCAGAGGTGATGACATGAAAGACATAGACGAACAGCTGAGAGGATTGTTCATGGAAGCCGTAAAGACAGTGGCTGCGAAGAAGGGAGTGGAGCTGCCCGAAGGCTTTGACGTCTTTTTGGAGAGACCGAGGCGACCGGAGCTGGGGGATTGGGCCACAACCGTGGCGATGCAACTCGCTAAAACCTTTGGCGAGCGCCCCTTAGACCTCGCAAACGAGATAATCTCAAACCTTCCTCAAAACCCGCACGTGGAGCATATCACCGTGGCGGGGCCCGGTTTCATAAACATATCCTTGACGAGGGAGTGGGAAGCCTCGCTCCTTCGCGAGATCCTTTCTTCGCCAGAAGAGTACGGCCGCTCCGATCTTGGAGGCGGCCGCAGGGTTCAGGTGGAATTTGTGAGCGCAAACCCCACGGGGCCGCTGCACGTGGGACACGGTAGGGGAGCCGCTGTCGGCGATGTAACAGCCAATATCCTCGCTATGGCAGGTTGGCGGGTTGAGCGGGAGTATTACATAAACGATGCGGGGTTACAAATGGAGCTTTTGGGCCGCTCCGTTCAGTCGCGCTACTTCGAACTGCTCGGAGAGCCCGATAAAGCTCCCTTCCCCGAGGATGGTTACAAGGGCGACTACACCTACGACCTGGCAAGAGGGATAATAGAGGCCGAGGGGGATCGTTTTTTAAGGGTAAGGCTTGAAGAGAGCCTCCCAGCCTTTATAACCCGTTCTGCCAGGGAAATCCTCAAATGGATAAAGAAGGATCTGGATGACTTCCGCGTCCACTTCGATGTATGGTATTCTGAAAAGGCACTCTATGAGAAAAACCTCGTGGATGAAACCATATGCTTCCTCAAGGATAGGGGATATACCTACGAAAAGGACGGGGCGCTTTGGTTTCGGTCTACCGCCTTTGGGGACGAGAAAGACCGGGTGCTCATAAGGAGCAACGGATCTCCCACATACTTCGCCTCCGACGTGGCCTATCATAAGGACAAATTCGACAGAGGTTTTGATATGGTCGTCGACGTGTGGGGGGCAGATCACCACGGCTACATCCCGCGTATGAAAGCCGCGGTCCAGGCCCTCGGCAGGTCGCCGGAGGACCTTGAGATTCTTTTGATCCAGCTCGTGAATCTTTTTTCTGGCGAGGGGCAGGTTTCTATGTCAAAGCGTTCCGGCGAATTCGTCACCCTTCGCCAGGTGATCGATGAGGTCGGTGTTGACGCTACGCGCTACTTTTTCCTGATGAGGCGCTGCGACAGCCCCTTGGATTTTGACCTCGAGTTGGCCAAACAGGCATCGCTTGAAAACCCCGTATATTACGTCCAATATGCTTGTGCGAGGATCAACAGCATATTTCGCGAGGCTGCCTCGAGAGGCGTATCTCTCCCTACGGTTGAAGCGTTGGACATAGCTTCGTTGGGTACCGCCGAGGAAAAGAAGCTTATAAAGACGCTTTCGACCTTTCCAGAGGAGATGGGAGGAGCGGCGAGCGAACTTGCCCCTCATCGCCTCGTAAATTTTGCATATCAGTTGGCGGGCGATTTTCATGTATTTTACAACGCCAATCGCGTTTTGGGGGCCGGTGAGCCGCTGGAGCAATCGAGGCTGCTTTTGGTACGAGCGACTCAGGTGGTGTTAGAAAAAACCCTTGACATCTTAGGGATATCGATCCCTGAGAGGATGTGAGGAATGTTACGCCTTCGTTGGATATTGTGCCTGACTATCGTAGGTTTAATAGCTGCAATTTTGACGACGAGTTATCTCATGGAGTTATCCCGATTGCGGCATTTGTCCTCGGCGATCGACCAGCGAGTGGCGGAATTGGTTAGACTTAAGAGGGGGATACAAGACAAAGAGGAGAAGATCCTCTATTACAAAACGGAAGAGGGCATCGCGCGTGAGGCGAGGGAGCAATTCAATCTCGTGATGCCAGGAGAGCGCATATATCGCATAGAAGTTGCCAGTCCCGACGTGACGCGTTAGGTTGCTGCTACTAAATAAAATGACAGACACGGCGGACGCGTTGGCCCTTCTCGAACGAGAATCTTGCTTAAGTCCTCAGATGAGCATAGGCCTCGTGCACTCCAAATTTTTAGGCGGTACAGCTCGACCCATTGCCTCGAAAGACATCATGGCATATAATGCCAACGGTACATCCCTGCCTCTTTCGTGAAAAGAGGCCGTCAGTCCGAGGGGAGGAGGTGAAGTGGTGCGGCCTTACGAGATGATGGTCCTCTTTCATCCTGAGCTTGAGGACCACAAGGTAGCTGTCGATGAAGTCGGTGAGCTGGTTAAAAGCATAGGTGGCGAGATAGCCAAAGTCGATTTGTGGGGAAAGAGGCGCCTTGCCTATCCCATCCAGAAGAAGGAGGAGGGCTTTTACGCAGTTTACGCCTTCAACATGGAACCGTCTCAGGTAAAGGAGCTGCGGCGTCGCGTGCGACTCCAATCTTCTGTGATGCGTCACATGTTGGTGCGCCCTGATGCGTGAGGAGTTGAGTTCTCGTGGTTAGAGGGTTCAATAAAGTGATCTTGATGGGCAACCTGGCGCGCGACCCCGAAGTGCGCTACACTGCAAATAAGCAGACGGTAACCCGTTTGACGGTGGCCGTCGGCCGGCAGTGGAAGGATAAAAACGGCGAATTGAAGGAACAGACGGATTTCATTCCGGTAGTCGTATGGGGACCTCAGGCAGAATCGTGCGAGCGCTACCTGCGCAAGGGGCGCCCTGTCCTCGTGGAAGGCAGGTTTCAGGTTCGAAATTTTGAGACGAATACCGGAGATCGCCGTTGGGTATCCGAAGTAGTGGCCACGAGCGTGGTCTTCTTGGGTTCTTCTGCGCGGGGAGAGGATTTGGAGCCGGCACCCAGGAGGTTCGAGCGGCCTCAGGTTGGCAACGTTCGCGATGGAGGGGGCCTCTCCGAGGACTTTCCGCTCGACTTCTCGGAGATGCCGACAGAAGAGTCCGGAGACGACGAGGCAGATGTCCCCTTTTAACGCTATGAGGAGGTTTTGATTAGCATGGCAACATATAGAAGGCGCAAGCGTCGCCCCAAGGTGTGCCACTTTTGTTCCGATGACGTGAAGAGAGTGGACTATAAAGAGATAGAAAAGCTGCGCAGATATCTCACGGAGCGCGGCAAGATAGTCCCCCGCAGGGTGACGGGGAATTGCGCCAAGCACCAAAGACAGCTTACGAGGGCCATAAAGCGCGCCCGCATAATGGCTTTGTTGCCGTTCGCGTCTGAGTGAGGCGTCGATCCTGTGGACGGATCCTTCCGCGGAAGGTACGGCTATGCAAAAAAGAGGAGAGGCGCCGCGCCTCTTTTTGGCCTAGCCGTACCAGCCGACGAAGGATCCGTCCAAAGGCTCGACGCCACACTCCCACGCGAACGGCAACACAGCCAAAAAGCGGGCGCGCATAATGGCACGCGTAAGCT